>NZ_JBFTKS010000013.1:0-193493 GCF_056396065.1 Allobosea sp. 05T433
CAGATCGACGGCGATCTCGTCGCCGCCCTCGGCGACCGCAAGCTCCAGCCCGGAATGCCGGTCGAGGTCTTCATCACCACCGAGGAACGCACCGCGCTCTCGTTCCTGACGAAACCCTTCGCAGACCACGCCAACAGGATCTTCAAGGAACGCTGAAACAGAGCCCTACGGGGGGAGGGGCTGTGCCCGCCCCTCTTGGAGCACTCATTGCCGCAAGGCCGCCTCGATCCCGGCGGCAATGGCAAACAGGGTGCGATCGCCGCCGGTCTCGCCGGTCAGCATCAATCCGACCGGAGCCTCGCCAAGCTTATGGCAGGGCAGGCTGATCGCGCAGCGATCAAGGAAGTTGCCGAGGCTCGGGTTGCGCAACAGCAGCCCGTTCAGCCGGAAATACTCGGGATCCTCCGTCAGATCGTCCAGGCGCGGCGCCATGATCGGGCAGGTCGGCATCAGCAGCGCGTCGTAGCCTGCGGTAAGCGCATCCATTGCCGCGATGATCTCGCGCCGGGCCAGGACGAGATCGAGATAATCGGCGGCCAGCGCCTGTGCGCCGGTCGCGATCCGGCTGCTGACGCGGGGGTCGTAAAGCTCGCCCTTCGTTTCGAGCAGCGCGCGGTGCCAGGCGAAAGCCTCGGGCGCCGCGAAGCCGAACTTGCTGTTGGCCTTGCCAATTGCCCCGAGCGGCGCGAAATCAACATCGCTGATCAGCGCGCCAAGCGCGCTCAGGCGGCTGACTGCGCGGTCGAAAGCGGCGGACACGGTTGCATCCATGCCATCCCTGACGATCTGGGTCGGGATGGCAAGGCGCAGACCCGCAATAGGGCGTGGCAGCGGCGGCGCAAGAGAGTCGGCCGCCAGGACGCCGTCAACAATGGCGCAACAGGCCACGCTGGCGCCGAGCGGCCCCAATGAATCAAGGCTGCTCGACAACGGGACGACGCCATCGAGCGGCACCCGTCGCGCTGTCGGCTTGTAGCCGACAATGCCGCAGAGCGCGGCCGGAATCCGGCATGAGCCGCCCGTGTCACTGCCGAGTGCAACCGGTGCCATGCCATCGGCAACCGCCACGCCGGAGCCCGACGAGCTGCCACCCGGAATGCGGCGTGAGGCGCGATCCCAGGGACTGAGCGGCGTTCCATAATGTGGATTGGCACCGATTCCCGAATAGGCGAATTCGGTCATGTTGGTCCGGCCGATCGGGATGAACCCGGCCGAAATCATGCGTGCGATCGTCGGCGCATGAGCCTTCGCCGGCGCGCAATCGGCCAGTGCACGTGAGCCAGCCATGCTCCGTTCGCCGGCAACGTCGAAGAGGTCCTTCACGGCGAAGGGAATGCCGGCGAATGGGCCGGCCGCACGGCCGACCCGCCGCAAGCCGTCATGGGCATCAGCCGACGCCCGGGCGCTGACTGCCGAGACCGAGATGAAGGCGCGTCGACCTTCGCCCGCCGGATCTGAAATCCGTTCGAGGCATTCCTCCACCAGCGCACGGGCGGTGATCGTTCCACCGGCCAGAGCTTCAGCACAATCCTGCAACGTGCGCATGGTCATCGATTCCCCGAAGCAGCCATCATGTCAGGCTGTATCCGGGCTGACGGTCGAAATCCATTCCTGGCGACCATGGCTCTGCCATGCATTTCGAGGCGCGCGGTCCCGCATCAATCAAGCCTGCTCCAAGACAATGAGCCAGTGTCCCGAACGGTTGGAATATCGGCAAGCGGAGAGGTCGCTATCTACTTTGGCACGTTGCCATAAGAGGCTGTCGTGAATGACCTATTTGATTTATCGATCGACTGATTTCCTGATCGGCTGGCCATTCGGCAAGCAAGGCCGCGCCCGGATCAGGGGATCGAGGATCATATAGTTTGGTTCCATAATATGTCTTATGCGAATCAAGGCGGCGCTCTTTGGAGCACCGATCGAGCCCTCCTTCGGATCCGAGACTGACGGAGCTCATGCTGACGGCGACAAACGCTTGAGCCGTCACATCGCGGTGTACACTGCCCTGCTGCTGGCATGGACGGACGATTGGCCGCTGCAACCCCGATGCGCTGCCGAGAGATGTTCTCGTGGCCCGGCCGGTCCTGACAGCACCAGTGTGGTGCAGGAACGAGTGGTGGATCCGGCCACCATCCGCCTCATGCGCATGGATGCTCGGGAATCCGAAAGCCCGATCGGTCTCCCTGAACCATCATTGTGGGCTGCTTCAGCGAAGGCCGCGCCTCGGATGGTATTTCCAGGTTTGCAGCGCCTCGAGAAACGCCTGGAACTTCGACAGGCGGGCGAACTCATTGCGCGCGGGCTGCGCGTTCTAGTGGCTCGAAGGCAGGACCGCGATGCCGTGACTGCGCGAGATGCAGCCGCTCACAACTTGAAAGTCAGTGGTGAGATTATTCCCGTAAAGACCTAGTTTGGTTTGCTTTTTATCTTAGCGAAGCGCGCTCGGCTGTGTCGGGTGAGCTTGGGCGAGCGCTCTTTCGATTTCATACGAGTGACCGAAGGATTCTTGCAGCGAGGATCGCTCCTGCGGTCGCAAGGTTCAGCCTGCGCGCTATATTCCGTCACGCCGTGGCGCCCTGTTCTGCCGCGCCCTATCTGTTGCTCAGGACGCAAGCTCATGCCCAATCTGGCCATGATGCGTGGCTAGGCTCTAGAATGCTGGAAGCACCTTAAGTGGAGCTGCGGACATGAGGCGTGACGATCATCAGAGCTGGATGTGGTCGGAAGCGATCGCGATGCTGACGCGGGCCGAGCATCTGCACCGACAGTTCTTCCAGCCACGCCAGGCGGCCCAACAGGTGTCCTGGGTCCCACCGGTCGACGTACTCGAGCTCGAGACTGAGGTCCTGATCCTGGTCGCCTTGCCGGGAGTGTGCACCGACCAGGTCGAAATCGCCATCGAAGACGGCGAACTCGTCGTGGTGGGGCGCCGCACCCTGCCCTCGGAACTCCGCACCGCGACTATCCATCGGCTTGAGATTCCCCAGGGCCATTTCGAGCGCCGCGTCCGCCTGCCCCAAGGACGCTACGCGGCCGTGACGCGCAGCGACGCGAATGGCTGCCTGGTGCTCAGCCTGCAGAAATCGATTTGAGGTCGAGAGCCGTTCGCGAACAGGTGCCTGGGAGGGATTCATGCCGAGCGAGGATCGAGAGCAGGAAACCGAACAGCCGGCGGCATCGGTCGCTCATCCCGCGGCGCCTTCGACCGTGCCTTCCGATGCCCTGATCATCGTTCCGGTCCGCGACATGGTTCTCTTCCCCGGAACGGTATTCCCGATCACGATCGGACGAGAGCGTTCGGTCCTTGCGGCCCAGCAGGCGCTTCGCGAAGAGCGACCGGTCGGCATTCTGATGCAGCGCGCCTCCGAGATCGAGAATCCGGCGCCTGCGGACCTGCACCGGGTGGGAACGGTCGCCAATGTCCTTCGCTATATCAACGCGCCGGACGGCAGCCATCACCTTGTCCTGCAAGGGGAGCAACGCTTCAGCCTGGTCGAGTTTGTGGTCGAGAACCCCTTCTTCGCGGCGCGTGTGTTGCGGATCGAGCAGCCCGATCTCCTCACACCGAAGATCGAGGCTCATACACTCCATCTGCGTCAACAGGCGCTCGAGGCGCTGCAACTCCTCCCGCAGGTGCCGCAGGAACTGCTTGCGGCCGTTCAATCGGCCGTTTCGCCCACGGCCCTGGCCGATCTCGTCGCCGCCTATCTGGATATCACGGTCGACGAGAAGCAGGAGCTCCTCGAGACCATCGACATCACCAAGCGCATGGACAGGATCTCGCATTTCCTGGCCCGGCGGATCGAAGTTTTGCGGCTGACCCAGGAAATCGGCCGCCAGACCAAGGAATCGCTCGATGCGCGCCAACGCGAAGCGATCCTGCGCGAGCAGATGGCAGCGATCCAGCGCCAACTGGGTGAGACGGACGGCAGAGGGCCGGAGGTCGCCGAGCTCACCGAAGCGATCGCGAGGGGCGGGATGACGCCGGAAGCGGAAGAGGTCGCGCGCAAGGAATTGCGCCGCTACGAGCGCATGCCGGAGGCCGCGGCCGAGGCGGGCATGGTTCGCACCTATCTCGACTGGCTGATCGAGCTGCCCTGGGCCCTCCCCGAGGAGAAACCGATCGACCTGGCTGCCGCCCGCCAGATTCTCGACGAGGATCATTTCGGGCTMGACAAGATCAAGCGCCGCATCATCGAATACCTCGCAGTGCGGAAGCTCGCGCCGGGAGGCAAGGCGCCGATCCTGTGTTTCGTCGGCCCGCCCGGTGTCGGCAAGACCTCGCTCGGTCAGTCGATCGCGCGAGCCATGGGGCCCCCCTTTTCGCGTGTGAGCCTGGGCGGCGTCCATGACGAGGCCGAAATCCGGGGCCATCGCCGAACCTATATCGGCGCCCTGCCCGGCAACATCATCCAGGCGATCCGCAAGGCCAAGGCGCGCAATTGCGTGATGATGCTCGACGAGATCGACAAGATGGGCCGGGGCATCCAGGGCGATCCCTCCGCCGCCATGCTGGAAGTGCTGGACCCGGAGCAGAACGCGACCTTCCGTGATAACTATCTCGGCGTCCCGTTCGATCTCTCCCGCGTCGTGTTCCTCACCACCGCCAACATGCTCGACACGATCCCCGGGCCGCTGCTCGATCGCATGGAGATCATCAGCCTCTCCGGATACACCGAAAGCGAAAAGCTTCAGATCGCGCGGCGTTATCTTCTGCGCCGACAGTTCGAGGCCAACGGTCTCGCGCCTGGGCAGGTCGAGATCGACGACGTATCGCTGCGGCGGATCATCCATGACTATACCCGCGAAGCCGGAGTGCGCGGCCTCGAACGCGAGATCGGCCGCGCACTGCGCCACGCGGCGGTACAGATCGCCGAGGGCAGCGCCACGCAGGTTCGCATCGGGGCCGATGATCTGGCGATGATCCTCGGTCCGCCCCGTTTCGAGAACGAGGTCGCCATGCGCACAAGCGTACCCGGCGTTGCCACCGGGCTGGCCTGGACGCCGGTTGGTGGCGACATCCTCTTCATCGAGGCGACCCGCATTCCCGGAAGGGGCAACCTGATCCTGACCGGCCAGCTTGGCGACGTGATGCGCGAAAGCGCCCAGGCCGCCCTCAGTGTGGTCAAGAACCGTGCTTCATCACTAGGCATCGACCCCGCCATGTTCGCCGAGAGCGATATCCATATTCACGTCCCCGCCGGCGCTACGCCCAAGGATGGGCCAAGCGCCGGGGTTGCCATGTTCACCGCGCTGGTTTCGCTCCTGACCCGCCGTACTGTGCGAAGCGACACTGCCATGACGGGAGAGATMAGCTTGCGCGGGCTGGTTCTGCCGGTTGGCGGCATCAAGGAGAAGGTCGTCGCGGCAGCAGCAGCCGGGCTCACCCGCGTCATGCTGCCAGCCCGCAACCGCCGCGATTTCGAGGACATCCCGGAGGATGCCCGCAAGAGGCTCGAATTCATCTGGCTGGAAAAGGTCGATGACGCGATGACGGCCGCGCTCGAGGACAAGCCGGCGGATCAGGCTGCTGCGGCTGAGTGAGGACGTCATCGGGCCACGCCACGGCCCTCCCCTCAATTTCGTGGCGCCATTTCCTGTTCTACCCTGGGTCGCTTAACCCAGCGTAAGGATCGCGGCAGGCAGTATCCTCCCGCCCGATTGGACGGCTGAGGCACGGACGATGTCATTCGGAAGGAAGCAGCAACAAGACCCCGCTGTGCAGGAGGCCGGCAGCGCGGTTGCGACGCGGGCTGGGCGCGTCGCCAATGCCTTGCTCATTCTTGTCCTGGTGCTGCCGATTGTGACCGCAGCGAGCATCTTCGTATCCGTGAATTTTCATCTCTGGCGCGCGACCCCGTCATTCGATCCCCTGCTGACAAAAATCGAATCGGCGCAACGCGCGAGCGGCGTCGTCTCCGGTGACGATGCCGAGGCGCTGAAACGGCTCTTCCAGCGCCTCGAGGGCATGACCGCGCAATCTGCCGAGGCCAGGAATACGGACATGGTGCATGTCCTCTTCCACGCCGTCAGTGCGGCCGAAACGACCGCAGTGACCTCTGAGGCGCAGGCCAAGCTCCCCGGCAAATCGGACCCGCAGGCCATTGCCCTGGACCTGTCCAACATTGGCGCGTCTGCCGTCGTCCTCATCGCCGACAGGCCGGCTCTATTGCAGATCAGCGGGGCACTCCCGAGCCAGCGGGCGAAGATTGGCGTCGAAGGACCGTTTGCGTTTGATCTCGCCGGAGCCAGGGATGGACTGCTCGCAGGGTTTCGCGTCGGTGCCTTTGGGGCCGGGGACGTGGCAAGCCCGGGAGACTATTCCCGTTTCCCAACGGATAGACCCCGGCAGCGACTGGTCTGCGCGGCGCTGGACAGATGGCAGCGCTATTTCGGCATCCCCAGAGAGAATTTGCGCGTCTGGTCGACCACGAACGCACGCCGGATCGAGATCGGCCAACGAAGCGTGAAGGCGGATACTCGCATTGATCCGGACGGGTACGGCGCAACCAGCGTCTGCCCACGATAGGACGCCGGCATCTGCCCGATAAGACAACACGAGTGTAGCGGGATCGAGACCATGTCGTTCGGTAAGAGGAAGCCTCCGACCACCGATGCAAAAGGCGGTGGCGCTGAGGCAAGTTCTCGCGGTCCCCAGGGCGGGAGCGGCGGTCCTGGCATAGGCGTGGCCGACATTGCAATCGGCGTGGTCGCCATTCTCGTGAGCTTTTCTGGCGCCTATTTCTTGCTGGGGCGCAGCTCCAGCCCCCCACCCCCGACTGCTCCGGCCGTTGTTGCGGGCTTCGGTTCCGATCCCGTTGCGGTTGCGCGGTCCTACAACAAGCAAGGACCGGTGCCGTTCATCGTCGGCCAGTCCTGGATGATGACGTTTGAGATGCAGCAAACTGCCGATGGCTTCAGTGCGATCGACAGCGAACTGCACGAACGCTGCATGAAGCCCACGAGCAGAGATGCCGCAGCCTACGCGGAAAAACGCGGGCAGACATTCCTGGGACCAGAGAAAGGAGCGGAGTTCCTGGCGTGCACGATGCGCATCTACAAGAACCGATTTTGCGACGACCAATACCGCAACCGCTTGGTCGCACGGCTAAGCGAATTCGTTCGCGCGCGGCGGGAACACATTTCCATGGTAAAGAATGTCCGCGAAAGCGAGATGGGTCGAATGATCGTCGCTGTCGATAGTGCCGACAGAGGCCGCGGCAATGACGTTACCTCGGGCTATCAACCGTCTGCCTTCGTGCCGGAGCCGCTCGCCGAACAGATCCGCCTCTTGTCGCGAGCCGGGTTCGTCACTCAGAAGGATTTCACTGGCCTGTTCAACTCCACCCCGGCTGAATTGAAATCCTATCTCCAATCCGACGGCAGAGCGCCTTGCGGGTAGCCCGAACCCGCAGGCACGGCGCGACATCTCAGGGCGATGGCAACGCTCTTGCAGGCTGGTTGGAGCACCGCAGCGATGTCCCAGGCCCCGACGCCATGCTTCCACGCGGCAGATTTCTCCTCGACATGATTCGTTTTGCGGCAACCCGGTCCCTTACGTAGGACAGCCGACGATCCGTGTCGCAAATGGAGGCGCGGTTCCCGGACCGGCAGATTGACGCAGTCGCCCGACAACGCGACCGCGAGGCTATCCGAACATTTGTAGGAATCGGACGATAATCGAGCAATGCGACCAATATTTAGGCAGGACTTCGTTCTTAGTGCTCCAGGTTGTAGATATTATCAGTCGTTACTCGCTGTCATACGTAGCGTCATCAATCGATTTGTTAATATATCTGCATATGGTTGATATCATTCGATCGGGGTCGGTGCAAAATATCGGTCGATACTCCAAATATGCGATGGATATAATCTACAAGACGACGAAATGGTGCCGCGGCGGCATACGCGCCCGGCCGCCAGTTTCCGGAAAGTCATCTTGACGCCGTCGGTCCAGAGTTTCACTATTCCAAAGAGAACAAGGGCGAATATGTCGCCTTCTGGGAGGTCCGGATGCTTCAAGAGCTATCGCGCCGCCAGTTTTTGAGAGGCGCAGGAACGGGACTGGCTGGAACAGCCATAGCTGCGCTGGGGTTCGGGGAGTCGGAGCAGGCGCTGGCTCAGGCCGTGCGCCCCTTCAAGCTGGCGCAAACCACCGAGACGCGAAATACCTGTCCCTATTGCTCTGTCGCCTGCGGCGTCATCATGTACGGCCTGGGCGATAGATCGAAAAATGCCCATTCGGCGATCATCCATATCGAGGGCGATCCGGATCATCCGACGAACCGCGGTACCCTCTGTCCCAAGGGCTCGGCCCTGCTCGATTTCGTCCATGCCGAGACGCGCACGAAATTCCCGCAATATCGCGGCCCCGGCCAACGTGACTTCAAGCGCATCAGCTGGGCGGAGGCGCTCGACCGCATAGCGCGGCTGATGAAGGACGACCGCGACAAGAATTTCATCGCCACCAATCAGGATGGTGTGACGGTCAATCGCTGGCTGTCCACCGGGTTCCTGGCGGCCTCGGCGACGACCAACGAAACCGCCTTCATGACCTACAAGGTGGTGCGAAGCACCGGGATGCTGGCGTTCGACAACCAGGCGCGCGTTTGACACGGACCGACGGTGGCCAGTCTGGCCCCAACATTCGGTCGCGGTGCGATGACGAACTCCTGGACGGACATCAAGAATACCGATCTCGTCGTCATCATGGGCGGCAATGCCGCCGAGGCGCATCCTTGCGGCTTCAAATGGGTCACTGAAGCGAAAGCCCAGCGGGGTGCGAAGCTGATCGTCGTCGATCCACGTTTCACGCGCTCGGCGTCCGTCGCTGATTTCTATGCGCCGATCCGGCAGGGCACGGATATCGCCTTCCTCCTGGGGGTGATGAAGTACTGCATCGATAACGACAAGATCCAGCACGACTATGTGCGCGCCTTCACCAACGCGCCGTACCTCGTGAAGGAAGGCTTTGGTTATCAGGAGGGTCTGTTCACCGGTTACGACGAAGCCAAGCGCGATTACGACCGCTCAAGCTGGGAATACGAGCTCGGTCCGGACGGCTACGTGCAGATCGACGAGACGCTGCAGCATCCGCGAAGCGTCTACCAGCTCCTGAAGACCCACATCGCGGCCTACACGCCGGAGATGGTTGAACGCATCTGCGGCACGCCGAAGGACAAGTTCCTGACGATCTGCAAGATGATCTCGGAGACGTCGGCGCGCGACAAGGTCATGACGTCGATGTATGCGCTCGGCTGGACCCAGCACTCCAAGGGCTCGCAGAACATCCGCTCGATGGCGATGCTGCAGCTGCTGCTCGGCAATATCGGCATGCGTGGCGGCGGCATGAATGCGCTGCGCGGCCATTCCAACATCCAGGGCCTGACCGATATCGGCCTGATGTCGAACCTGATCCCCGGCTATCTGACCCTGCCGACGGACAAGGAGGTCGATTTCACGACCTATATGAGCACGCGCGGCTTCAAGCCGCTGCGCCCCAACCAGATGAGCTACTGGCAGAACTACAAGAAGTTCATGGTGAGCTTCCTGAAGTCGATGTGGGGCAATGCGGCGACGCCGGAGAACGATTTCGCCTATCAATGGCTGCCGAAGCTCGACGTGCCGGGCTACGACGTGCTGCGCACCTTCGAACTGATGAACCAGGGGAAGGTGAACGGTTATTTCTGCCAGGGCTTCAATCCGCTGCTGTCCTTCCCTAATCGGGGCAAGGTCACGGCTTCGCTCTCCAAGCTGAAATTCCTCGTCGTGATGGACCCGTTGCAGACGGAGACATCGCGTTTCTGGAAGGACGAGGGCGTCTTCAACGACGTCAAGCCCGAGGCCATCCAGACCGAGGTGTTCGAGCTGCCGACGACCTGCTTCGCAGAAGATGAGGGCTCGCTCGTCAACTCCGGCCGCTGGCTGCAATGGCACTGGCCGGGAGCCGAACCTCCCGGCGAGGCCAAGAGCGACACCTGGATCATGGGGCAGCTCCATCTCCGCTTGCGGGCGCTCTACCAGAAGGAAGGCGGCGCCTTCCCTGATCCGATCCTCAACCTGCACTGGCCCTATCGGATACCGGACGATCCGATGCCGGACGAGCTGGCGAAGGAGATGAACGGCTACGTCGTCTCGACCGTCACCGACCCGGTCGATCCGAGCAAGATCGTGCTGGAGAAGGGCAAGTTGGTCGATACGTTCGGGCAGCTGCGCGATGACGGATCGACGGCCTGCGGCTGCTGGATCTATTCGGGCTCCTGGACCGAGCGGGGCAACATGATGGCCCGCCGGGATACGAGCGACCCCGGCAATACCGGCGCCTATGCCAACTGGGCGTTCGCCTGGCCGGCCAACAGGCGCATCCTCTACAACCGCGCCTCCGCCGATATCGACGGAAAGCCGTGGGATCCCAAGCGCAGGCTGATCGAGTGGAATGGCAGCACTTGGACCGGGTTCGACGTGCCGGACATCGCGCCGGCCGCCAAGCCGCGGGATGTCGGCCCCTTCATCATGAACCCTGAGGGCACCGCGCGGCTGTTCTCGCGGGGCATGATGAAAGACGGCCCCTTCCCGGCCCATTACGAGCCGTTCGAAAGCCCGGTCACCAATGTCATGGCGCCCAAGATCCGCGGCAACCCCGCCGCTCGCATCTTCAAGGACGATCTGGCGGCGCTCGGCACTTCGGACAAGTTCCCTTATGCGGCAACATCCTACCGCCTGACCGAGCACTTCCACTTCTGGACCAAGCATGTCTGGGTCAATGCGGTGCTGCAGCCGKAGTTCTTCGTCGAGATCAGCGAACAACTGGCCGCGGAGAAGAACATCCAGCCTGGCAGCTGGGTGAAGGTCTCGTCCAACCGTGGTTCCGTGCATGCGAAGGCCGTTGTGACCAAGCGCATCAAGCCGATGATTTGCGACGGCAAGACGGTCCATATCGTCGGCATCCCGCTCCATTGGGGCTTCACCGGTGCGGCAAGGAAGGGTTTCGGCCCCAACAGCCTCACTCCGTTCGTCGGCGACGCCAACATCGAGACGCCCGAGTTCAAGGCGTTCCTGGTGAATGTCGAGCCGAGCAACGGGCCGGTCACGAGCTGAGGAGGCGGCGATGGCAGGATTGCAGAGTCAGGACTTCGCCCGCATCTCGGCCACGACCTTCAGGCCGCCGGATGTTCGGCATGATTTCGAGGTCGCGAAGCTTATCGACGTCTCGAAATGCATCGGCTGCAAGGCATGCCAGGCGGCATGCCTTGAATGGAACAACCTGCGCGAGGAGGTCGGCTTCAACATCGGCGTCTATGACAACCCGCACGATCTGACGCCGAATACCTGGACGCTGATGCGTTTCACGGAATGGGAAAATGCGGAGAGCGGCAATCTGGAATGGCTGATCCGCAAGGATGGTTGCATGCATTGCGCCGATCCGGGCTGCCTCAAGGCCTGCCCCGCCCCCGGCGCCATCGTTCAGTACAATAACGGTATCGTCGACTTCGTCTCGGAGAACTGCATTGGCTGCGGCTATTGCGTGAAGGGTTGCCCCTTCAACATCCCGCGCATCAGCCAGACCGATCACAAGGCCTATAAGTGCACGCTCTGTTCCGACCGGGTCTCGGTTGGCCAGGCGCCGGCCTGCGCCAAGGCCTGCCCCACCGGCGCGATCGTCTTCGGCACCAAGGCCGCGATGCTGAACTATGCGGAGGGCCGGATCACCGACCTGAAGTCCCGCGGCTTCAAGAATGCCGGCATCTACGATCCGCCGGGCGTCGGCGGCACGCATGTGATGTACGTGCTGCACCATGCCGACAGGCCGCAGCTCTATGCCAACCTTCCGCAGAACCCCAGGATCAGCCAGGTCGTTGAGCTCTGGAAGGGACTGACCAAATATACCGGCATGGCTGTCGTGGGTTTCGCCGCCATGTTCGCCTTCGTCCATGCGACCGTCGCAAGACGTAACGATGTCAGCCGTGCGGAAGATCGCGAGGCCGAGCATCTGATCGACGAGGAGGCAGCCCGTGGCCGTGAGGCGTGAGGAAGAGCGCACGACCGTCGACCGCTACCCCGGCCGCGTGCGCGTCAATCACTGGGTGACGGCGATCTCCCTGATCCTGCTTGCGCTCAGCGGGGCCGCCCTGTTTCACCCGTCGCTGTTCTTCCTGTCGAGCTTCTTCGGTGGAGGCTCGAATACACGGATGCTGCATCCCTGGATCGGCGTGGTGCTGCTGCTGAGCTTTGCCGTACTGTTCGTCCAGATGGTCCGCTACAATTTCTGGACCCGTGTCGATACAGAATGGATGCGCCATATCGGCGATGTGATGGCCGGTCGCGAGGAGAATCTCCCCGAAATCGGCAAGTATAACGGAGCGCAAAAGCTCGTCTTCTGGCTGATGACGCTGATGATCCTCGTCCTGTTCGGGACAGGTCTGATGATCTGGTACGAGTATTTCGGAACCAGCTTCACCATCGAACAGCAGCGCTTCGCCCATATCGTGCATGCGCTCGCGGCAATCGCGATGCTGCTGGTCGTCATCGTCCATATCTATGCCGGCTTCTATGTGCGCGGCACGATCAACGCGATGACGGAGGGCAAGGTGACGGGTGGCTGGGCCTTCCGGCATCATCGGCTCTGGCTCCGGCGCGAGGCCCGCAAGGGCGTCATCGACGAGCGGCAGGTGCCCCCGCGCCGTCATGGCATAGGTCCGGCGGAATAGAATTTCGCGGGGCAGCTTCGGCTGCTCCGCCTCGACGTGGCCCGTGGGGTTCGTGAGGTTGATACTTGATGAGTGACAGCCAGGATTTTGCGACCTTTGAAGATGTCGGCATCGCCGAACGCGACAAGCCCCCCTTCGTCCGGCTTCCAGACCCACGCTTGATGTTCGGGCTGCGCGCCATGCGCTTCGCAGCCCTGGCACCGGGGCACCAGCTCCAGCCCTATCTGACCTTCCTTGCGGCGCTCTCAACCGCCCAGGAGCAGTTGGCGGGCGTGATCGCTCCGCCCTCGATGCCCTCCCTCGCCGAACAACGGAGCCGAGCGGCCAACGCGATGCCTCTGCTGCCGCGTACGGAGTTGGCCTTGGACGAGGCGACGTCCACTTGTTTCGGAGGGCTTCTCGTTCTGCTCGAAGACGTCATCATGCCGGAGCTTGCTCGCGCCGCGTTGAACCGGGCGAAGGAAGCGGACAGCGCCGCCCGCGGTACCATGTTCGCAGCCGTGCTCGACGACGCCGTGCCTGCAGAGACTGCCGCCGAACACATCTTCGCGGCTGCGGCCCTGCAAGTCGTTGGGGCTCTACGCGCTGCGCTGCTCGACGCCACCCTGCCCCAGCCCGTCGCCGACGGCGTCTGCCCGTGCTGCGGCGGCCCGCCTGTCGCCAGCGCGGTCATGGCCACGGCGAACATCGAAGGTGTTCGCTATGTCCAGTGCTCGCTTTGCGCAACGCAGTGGAACCATGTCCGGGTGAAATGCGTCTCCTGCGGCTCGACCAAGGGCATCGCCTATCAGGCCATCGAAGGGATCGCTGACACGATCAAGGCAGAGACCTGCGACGAGTGCCGGACCTACCTGAAGATCCTGAACCAACGGAAGGATGCGGAGTTGGAGCCAGTGGCCGACGATGTCGCGAGCCTCGGCCTCGACCTTCTGGTCTCGGAAGCAGGATGGCGCCGTGCTGGCGTAAACCCTTTCCTGCTCGGCTACTGATCATGCGTCTCCCGGAGGGAGCCTGATGAACCGACCCGAACGCTTCCGCCCGCCATCGGTGGATGAGGTGCTACGCAGTCCGCATTGCGAGCTCGCCCTTGCACGCCACGGCCGACCGGCGACCACACGGGCTGTCCGTCAGGTTCTGGAGCGGATGCGGCAAACTGAACCGCCCCACCCTGCCCCCGTCAAGGCGATCGCCGAGCGCGCGTTGGCTTGCCTGGAGGATCAGGAGCGGCCGTCGCAACGACCGGTCATCAACCTCACCGGCACGGTGCTGCACACCAATCTCGGCCGCGCCCTGCTGGCGGAGGAGGCGATCGACGCCGTCATCACGGCGATGCGCTCCCCGACCAACCTCGAATACGACATCGAGGCCGGCAAGCGCGGCGAGCGCGACGCGCATGTCCGCGACCTCGTCCGCGAACTGACGGGGGCCGAGGACGCGCTGCTCGTCAACAACAACGCCTCGGCCGTGCTGCTCGTGCTCAACACCTTCGCCCGGGACCGCGAGGCCATCGTCTCGCGCGGCGAGCTGATCGAGATCGGCGGCGCCTTCCGCATGCCCGACATCATGGCGCGTGCCGGCGCGATCCTGCGCGAGGTCGGCACGACCAACCGGACGCATCTGCGCGATTATGCCGAGGCAATCGGCTCCGCGACGGGGCTGATCATGAAGGTCCATACATCGAATTACATGGTGCAGGGTTTCACCGCTGCCGTTGAGCCCGCAGAGCTTGCGGCGCTGGCGCATCAGCATGACCTCCCCTTCGTCGATGATCTCGGCTCCGGCACCCTGATCGACCTCGCGCGCTGGGGGCTGCGCCATGAGAAGACGGTGCAGGATGCACTGAAGGGCGGCGCGGACCTCGTCACCTTCTCGGGCGACAAGCTGCTCGGCGGGCCGCAGGCCGGCTTCATCGCTGGTCGCAAGGAACTGGTGGCCCAGCTCGCGAAGAACCCGCTCAAGCGCGCCCTGCGCCTCGACAAGCTGCGCCTTGCTGCGCTTGAAGCCACGTTGAAGCTCTACCGCAACCCCGACCGGTTGGCCGACAGGCTGCCGACGCTGCGCTTGTTCACGCGCCCTGTAGCCGCACTGCGCATCCTGGCCGAGCGCGTGCAGCCGCACGTCGCCGACGTTCTTGGCTCCGGCTGGATCGTCGAAATCGCCGATTGCTCCAGCCAGATCGGCTCAGGCGCGCTGCCGCTCGAAACGCTGCCGAGCGCCGGGATCACGATGAAGCCATCCGGCAAGGCCTCCGGCGCGGCGCTGGACAAACTCGCCGCCGCCTTTCGCGCCCTACCCCTGCCCGTGATCGGGCGCATCGCTCAAGGCGCGCTGGTCTTCGACCTGCGCTGCCTGGAGGACGAGGACGCCTTCATCGGCCAATTGCGCTTGTTGAATCCCGAGGCCGGCGATGCCCTTGCTTGACCGCCTCCTCCGTCGCGACCGGTCGCCGCCGGCCGACACCACTACGGCGATGGCTGCCGCCGCGGCGGCGGTCGAGCGTGGAGATTACGGTGCGGCGCTGGCCATCTGGGGTCCGCTCGCTCATGCCGGCCTGGCGCGCGCCCAGAACAATATCGGCGCCTGCTTCGCCGAGGGACTGGGCGTCGAGCCCGATCCGGCGCTCGCGCTGCGCTGGCTCTCGCTCTCGGCCGAAAGCGGCGATGCGGTCGGCCAGCGCAATCTCGCTGCTCTGCATTTCAAGGGTGACGGCGTCGCGCAAAGCGACGCCGAGGCGTCCCGGCTCTACCGGCTCGCGGCCGAACAGGGTGATGCGCCGGCGCAGGACATGCTCTCCTGGATGCTCCTTGAGAGCGGCAGTGCGGCCGACCTGCCCGACGCCCTGCGCTGGGCGGAAGCCGCGGCCGGGGCCGGGATCGCTGCCAGCATGACCCGGCTCGGGATGATGCATCACGAGGCGCTCGGCGTAGAGCGGAATCCGGTGCTGGCGGCGCAGTGGTGGCAGCGCGGCGCCGAAGCCGGCGACGCCGACGCGAAGGCCATGCTCGGCGCCGCGACACTGCTCGGCCAAGGCGTCACGAAAGATGCTGCCCGCGCTCTCTGCCTCCTGCTGGACGCCGAGCGCTGCGGCAGCCTGCTCGCCGCCCCCTTCATCAAGGCAGCGCGCGCGGCCGTCGCGCCCGAAGAGGCCGCGCCATGATCATCGGCACGGCGGGCCATATCGATCATGGCAAGACCTCGCTGGTGAAACGCCTCACCGGCGTCGATACCGATCGTCTCAAGGAGGAGAAGGAGCGTGGCATCACCATCACGCTCGGCTTTGCCTTTTGGCCGCAGCGGGATGGCCGGATCGTCGGGTTCATCGATGTGCCTGGTCACGAGAAATTCGTGCACACGATGCTGGCCGGCGCCTCCGGCATCGATCTGCTGCTGCTCGTCGTGGCGGCCGATGACGGGGTGATGCCGCAGACGCGCGAGCATGTCGACATCGCCCGCTTGCTCGGCATTGGCCAAGCCGTCGTCGCGATCACCAAATCCGACCTCGTCGAAGCGGCGCGCCTCGCCGCGTTGCACAGCGAGATCGGTATGCTGCTTGCTGATACGCCATTCCCTGACGCACCGATCCTGCCGGTCTCGACCGTGACCGGGTCGGGTATCGCCGAGCTTGCCGCGCGGCTGAGCGAACGAGCCCAATCCTCGCATATGCGCCGTGGCGATGGCGCCTTCCGCCTGGCCGTGGATCGCTGCTTCACACTCTCCGGCGCCGGCACGGTCGTTACCGGTACGGTCCTCTCGGGAGCAGTCGCGGTCGGCGACAGCATCATTGTCTCCCCTTCAGGCATCCCGGCACGCGTGCGCTCGATCCACGCCCAGAACCTCCCCACTGAGCGAGGTACGGCCGGCGATCGCTGTGCTCTCAATCTCGCGGGGTCGGAGATATCAAAGGACGCGATCCATCGTGGCGATATGATTGTCGCTTCGCATCTGCATGCTCCGGCCACGCGGATCGACGCCGAACTCACAATCGTCGCATCCGAGAAGAAGCCGCTGGCGATGTGGCAACCGGTGCGGCTGCACCATGCGGCGACCGAGGTGGGCGCCCGCATCGTCCTGCTTGGCGGCGAGATCGCGCCCGGCGCGACGGCGCTGGTACAGCTCGTGCTCGACAGCCCGATTGCGGCCGCCACGCTTGATCGCTTCGTGCTGCGCGACACCAGCGCCTCACGGACGATCGGCGGTGGCCGCTTCCTCGACTTGCGCGCGCCGGAGCGTCGGCGCCGAAGCCCGGAGAGGCAGGCCCAGCTGTTCGCCCTAGCCGAGACCGACGATGCGGAGGCGCTGGCAAGGCTGCTCGACGAGCCACCCTATCATGCCGAGCTGGAGGCCTTCGCGCGTGACCGCGCGCTCGGGCCCGGGCAGTCCGAGGCACTGGCGGTCAGGCTCGGCCTTGTGCCAATCGGTGCTTCGGTCATGCTCCCGCAGAGCTGGAAGAACCTCTCCGGCTCGGTGATCGAGATATTGAAAGCCTATCACGCCGACCACCCCGACCAGCCGGGAATGGGGCTGGAAAGGCTGCGATTGGCCGTGACGCCGCGCTTGCCTGCCGCCGTCTTCCGCACGGCGCTGACCCGGCTGGCGCATGCCGGTGAACTCGTCGTCATCGGTTCCTGGATCAGGCGGCCCGAGCACGAAGTCAGGCTGACGCCGCAGGATGAGGCGCTCTGGGCACGCGTCGCGCCGTTGATCGGCAGCGGCGAGCGCTTCCGCCCGCCCCGCGTACGCGACGTCGCCCAGATCCTGGGTTGCCGCGAGGAGGATATCCGCCGCCTGTTCCGCCTTGCCGGGCGTCGCGGCGATGTCCACGAGCTCGCACTTGACCACTTCTTCCTGCGCGATACGGTCTCCGAAATGGTCGGCGTCGCGGCAGACCTCGCGGCACGCGACCCGGCCGGGTTCAACGCCGCGCAGTTTCGCGACAGGCTCGATAACGGCCGCAAGGTCGCGATCCAGATCCTTGAATTCTTCGATCGCCATGGCGTCACAATCCGCCGCGGCGATCTCAGGCGCATCAACCGTCAGCGGCTCGACCTGTTCGGTCCGCTGACGGTTGATGCGTCGAATGGAGGAGAAGCGTCCCCGGTGGGGCGTCCGGACTTCAAATCCGGGAGGGGCCGTCAGACGGTCTCTGGTGGGTTCGACTCCCATTCTCTTCCGCCAGCTCACTGAGGCGCCATGACCGAAGACACAGACGCGCCGGACCTCAACCTGATCGCGGTCTTCGAGGAAGCGGCTGAAGCTGCCCGGCGGGCCGAGGACGCGTATCGTCGCGAGGCGGCCACGCGGATCGAGGTGCTCGCCCGGGAACGCGCCAACGCCTTCCGCAGGCTCAACCTGATGCGCAGCTCGACCAAAGCCATCGTCGAGGCAGAGGATCCCGACAAGGCGACTGCGCGCGCCAGGTTCATCGTCGCCAGTGCGCTCGGCTGGGACGAGATCGGTCCGCGGCAGGCGCTCGTCCTCGACAGGCTGATGCCGGTCTTCGAGGCGATACAGGACGAGATCAGCGCAAGCGAGGGGCCGCCCGGTCGGGGTTCGCAGGCCGCCCTGCTCGCCTTCGAGGACTGGTACCGGGAGGAGACCGGCACGGAGTTCTACGCTCTGTTCGAGCGCTATATGCCGGAGACCCCGCGTGTCGACTTCTAAAGGGCTGGGTACCGATTTCGACGCCTGGCTCGCCAAAGCGTTCCGAAAGGGTCCGTTCACGGCGCTGATCGTGCTGGTCCGCATTGCCGAGCCGAAGGTCGAGCCTCTGCGCTCCACCTATGTCCATGTCATCGGCGACGAGATCGACTGGGGCGACATCATCCTGATGTTTCGCAGCGCCGGCGTGAGCTGGGATGCCGTCGCGTTTTTTCCGACCCGCGCAGAGAAGGGCGGCCCACTCGACGACGCGCTCGCCCGCACGCGTTTGCGCTCGCTGGAAGACGGATTGGAGCGCGACCGGCTGGTCCTGAACCACGGCGAGCTTTTCGACGTCTGGGGGCGCCGGATGCGGGTCGATGAAACCTAGGGAAACGGCCCGAATTGCGGTTTGCGGGAAGGCCGATGCAAACGCGGAAGGTCAGATCATCGGAGCGGATGCGAGATCCGGTCCGATGATCTAGCTGACGATCACCCGCGCAGGGCCGGCCTCGACTGTTCCGACGATGCGGGCGGAGGGATATCCAGCCGCCTTCACCATGGACAGAATCTCGTCTGCCCTCCCTGCTGCACAGGAGACCAGGAGGCCGCCCGAGGTCTGCGGATCGGTGAGCAAATGGCGCTGCCAGTCCGGCAGTCCGGCCGGTAGCGCGACGCCCTCGCCATAGCTCGCCCAGTTGCGGTGCGAAGCACCGGTCACGCGCCCGTCGCGTGCCAGTTGCTCGGCCTGCGAGAGGAAGGGCAATTCAGCCAAGCGGAGCCGCAAGGTCGCGCCCGAGCCGCGCGCCATCTCCAGCCCGTGCCCGAGAATGCCGAAGCCGGTGACGTCGGTGATCGCATGGACGTCGCCATCCCCTGCTAGTTCGGCGCCGACGCGGTTGAGCAGGGTGGTCGAGGCGATCATCTCGTCATAGGCGGCCTTTGGCAGCAACTCCTTCTTGAAGGCCGCCGAATAGATCCCCACGCCCAATGCCTTGGTCAGGATCAGCGCATCGCCCGGCCGCGCACCGCTGTTCCTGCGCAGGTTCGGCAGCTTCAACAGGCCGATCACTGCAAGTCCGTAGATCGGCTCGGGTGCATCGATGGAGTGCCCGCCCGCGACCGGAATGCCGGCCTGGGCGCAGATCGAGGCGCCGCCCTTCAGGATCTCGCGCGTCGTCTCGATCGGCAGCTTGTCGAGGGGCATGCCGAGGATTGCCAAGGCCATGATCGGCTTGCCGCCCATGGCATAGACATCCGAGATCGCATTGGTCGCCGCGATCCGGCCGAAATCATGCGGATCGTCGACCATCGGCATGAAGAAATCCGTCGTCGCGACGACGCAGGTCTCATCGTCGATCTGCCAGACCGCCGCATCGTCGCCGGTCTCCGTGCCGACGAGAAGCTGACGGTAAGGCCCTGCCGCAGGGTGGTCCGCAAGCAGTTGCTGCAGGACCGACGGCGCCAGCTTGCAGCCACAGCCGCCGCCATGTGCCAGGCTGGTCAGGCGGGGGGGAGCGGGAGTGTCAAGGTCGATCGTGTCGCTCATGGTCCAGTCTCCAGAAGAGCAGCGCCCCATCCGCCTCGCCGACTAAGCCGTGATCTCGGCCGACCTGATCGTGTACTTGAACGTGTCGGCATCGAGACAGTCGAGCAACGCGCCAGCGATTTCAGCCTGCGGATACATCAGGAATGCCACCTTGTGGCGCGAGCCCGGCAATTCCAGGTCATGAGCCATGTTGTAGCCGAGCCAGTTGCCCTCCCAGGCGCCGAACAGCGTCTTTCGCGCGGCCACCACCTTGGGCGTGTCGATTGCATTGTTCCCTGGCGGCTCCTCCAGGACGACCTTGCGCACATCGGCGGGATCGGTTGCGACCCAACCATAGCCATCGAGCCAGACCTCGGCTCGGCAATGCTGCGCCTTGGTGATGGTCGCGGAACCGGCACCGAGGCTGGCATAGCCGAACTTCGAAGGCGCGACGCGAATACCGTAGATGTCGCGGGCCGGGATGCCCGCGGCACGTACCAGCGCGACATAGAGTGCGTTCAGATCGGCGCATTTGCCGCCAAGATTGCCGCTGCGCAGCATCGAGGCGACGTCGCCGGTACCGCAACCGCGTGTCCTGGCGTCACGGAAAGTGTTCACGACAACCCATTCGTAGATCGCTCGCGCCTTGTCGAGGTCGCTCGCCTTACCGGCAATCGCCTTATCGGCAGTCTCCTTGACGATGCCGTCGGTGGGCATCAGCTCGGTCGCCTCGAGATAAAGCCTGCGCTCGGCCGCGCTCAGAATTGGCGCCTGGGATCTTGCGCCGAGATCTTCGGCCCGGTCGCGCAGCGAAAAACTGCTGCGAACCTCGATAGCCGGCGCTGCCTCACCGTCCTTGAAGACAACATGCAGCAACTGCGCGCCATATTTGGGATCACTGACGACCTCCGCCGAGGCAGCGTTACTCTGCCAGGCGTTTTTACCCAACCTGATCCATTCGCCCTCCTGCACTGATGGCAGCGGAATCCAGGCCTGTGCCCTGCCCTTCGCCGGCAATTCGAGCCGGGTCAGCACCTCGAAATTGCGCCAGGCACCGGGCGAAGGCGCAAAGACGGCGTCCTGGGCGAGGACGTGGTGCGGAGCCACAAACCCCGCAGCTGCGACCACGGCACCGGTTTTCAGCATGTCACGACGCGTAATCATCGGATCTCCTCCCTGCTCTGGCTTCCATCGATCGTCTGTTCCGCCGGCGTCCCGTTCTTGCGCTGCGACAGTCGCGTCAGCGCGGGGATGACGGCCGGGCCCGTCCAATCGAGCGGCTCTTCGGCCTTGAAGGCCGGGCTCAGGTCGCGATCGAGCACGAAGCTCGTCGGCAATCCCTCAACATGCCAGGCCTTCATCGCGCTGCGGTCGCGGTCCAGCAGGATGGGGAATGAAACCGGGCGCTCGCGGAAGAAGGTCCTGACCCGGGCGTCGACCTCGCCGACATCGACGGCGAGGATCGTGAGCTGGACCGGCTGCTGAGCCGCGAGTGCGTTCAGCGAGGCCATCTCCTCGATGCAGGGGGCGCACCATGTCGCGAAGAAATGGACGATCACGGGACCGCCGGGCAGCTCCGCCAGATCGATACGAGCGCCGTCGAGGCGGTCGAGAACGAGTGTTGGGGTGGTTTCGGCAAACCAAGGCTTGAGCTCTTCGGCCAAGCTCGACGTGCTGGCGAGCACCAGCGACGAGGCGATCAACAGCACCCGCCAGGAGCGCCCTTGTCCGGCATTCAGTCGATGAGCGCCCCGAAACTCGGGAGCCGTGACCGTAACCACGCCTCATCTTGTCCCAGATGCTCCAGCAAGGTCAATTTCGACTTTCGCCGCGGCACATGATGAGTGCGCACCCAGGGTCTGTCCGGATTGGAAGGCGCCCGTGCCACGAGAGCTCCGGCTTCGCTGTCACATACAGACCAGCGCTCGCTGCGCTTCATTGGGGCGCCGAGCCCACCCGCGCTTCTCCGTCTTGTTCGGACGAAGCGCGCCATGCCTCCTCAGCGGCGCTCGCAACGGCAGTGGGTCTGTGCCATTTTTCGCAGGCGACGGTCCGATCTCCGGTCGGCGCAGCAGGACGATCGATATGGAGAGCCACCTCCGGGTAGAATCGACGGTCTGGCGAAATGGCGGCCTTGCTCCGAGCAGCCGCGCCGTGCCGGAAGAATCTGCGATCGCGATCACCTATAACGGATCATCTTACGCCGTGATGATGGCGACACCCGATGATCTCGAGGATTTCGCGATCGGGTTCAGCCTGACCGAAGGTATCATCACCTCGCTGGATGAAATCCACTCGCTTGCGATCATCGAGCAGGAGATCGGCATCGAGTTGCAAATCTGGCTCGCTGATGCGCCTGCGGAGAAGCTCCAGCATCGCCGTCGCTATCTGGCAGGACCGACCGGCTGCGGCTTGTGCGGCATCGAGCAGCTCTCCGAGGCGATACGGCCTCTGCATTCGGTTCCGCTCGGCCTGAATTTCTCTCMTGAGGAGATCATGATGGCGGTTCAATCGATCTCGGGCCAGCAAACGCTGAATCGTCAGACGCACGCAGTGCATGCTGCCGCTCTCTGGGAGCGCCACCAAGGCCTTGCTGTCCTGCGCGAAGACGTGGGCAGGCACAATGCCCTCGACAAGCTGGTCGGGGCACTCGCCCGCCAGAAGCGCGAGGCCGATACCGGCATCGGTGTCCTCACCAGCCGCATCTCGGTCGAGATGGTTCAGAAAGCTGCCATCGCTCGACTACCAATTCTCGCTGCCGTCTCCGCTCCCTCGGCGCTGGCCATACGGACGGCAGCCGATGCCGGAATGACGCTGATCGGGATCGCACGCGGCGACGGCTTCGAGATATTCACCCATCCCGCTCGCATATCGTGGACCTAAAGCATTGGCCCGAAATGTAGATTGCGGCTTTCGGGAAAGGCGATGCAAACACAAGGTTAGATCATCGGACCAGACATGATGTCCGGTCCGATGATGTGGTGCGCTTGTTGCCGGGGACGTGACGCAAGCGGTTCGTCCTCGATCATGGAATTCGCGCCGGTGCTTCAGAGCGCGAGGCGTGACCTCGCCTGTTCGGCCTGTGCCTTCGCCATTGCAATCAGCGGTGACCGGCGCGCGAGGACATCTTGGACATTCGTCTTGTCCGCACGCTCAGGCGCGCCTGAATCGAAGGGCGGTTGCGGGTCGTATTCAAGGACGAGCTGGATGTGGCGTGCGGTTTCCTCACCCACGAGCGCAGCAGCGAGCGTCAATCCGAAATCCAGTCCGGCCGTCACACCTCCGCCAGTCATCCGGTTGCGATCGATCACGACGCGATCAGTCTGGAGCTTTGCGCCCATCAAAGGCAGTAGATCCCGGACATACCAGTGCGAGGTCGCTCGATAGCCCTTCAACAGTCCCGCGGCTCCGAGCAGCAGAGAGCCGGTGCAGACGCTTGTGACATAACGAGCTTGCGCGCCGCGTTCGGCGAGGAAACCCAGCACCTCGCTATCCCCCATCAGGGTGACACTGCCCTTCAACCCGCCGGGGACGAACAGGGCGTCGAGATCGCGGGGGCATTCGGAGAATGTCGTTGTTGGCGTGACCGGCAGTTTCACATCGCTGGTGACGGCTGCCCTGCCCTTCCAGACCAGATGAGTTTCAGCCTGCAGAAGCGAGAACACCGTCAGCGGACCGACGAGATCGAGCAGGACCATATCCGGGTGGACAAGCATCGCGACGCGCATCGGCGCGGAACCCGTTGCCGCAGGTTGTGCCTCGGCCGCGCGCACATGTCCGAACAAGCCCGAGAGCGCCCCTGTCGCGGCCAGTGCTGTCAGGTCCCGGCGCGTCATGTCAGTCGTCATGGCTTGATCTCCACGGTCTCACCGAGGCGGATCATCTCGAAATCGGAGACCAGGATTTCGAGTTCGATGGTCCACCGACCACCGATGGGAATGACGAGGCTGTCGACATGCCAGGCGCCGTCGCTCGACCGGACGGCCTGACGCTCGATCGGTTCGACCCCGGCCGACGGGTTCGACATCACGCAGCGAACTTCCTTGACCGTGAGCGGTCCAAACTCCCCGTCGAGCAGTGAAATCGAAATGGAGGCTGGCCCCGCACGTCCAGGCGAGATGCGGATGTCCGCCATCGCCTTGGCCGTGTGAATGTGGACCGATGCAGGCGGCGCGGCCGCATCGAGAAGTGCCCGCGGCGGCGGCGTGAAGCGCCAGGTCGCAACGGTGCCAAGGACAAGGAACACCAGCAAGGTTTCGGCCGCGATCATGCGCCGCATCGTCTTGGCGGCGATGCCCGTTCGAGACAGGACAAGGGGCGTGAGGCGGTAGCGGTTGATGGCGGCCAGGCCCAGCAGGATTGCAACCCAGGCGAGCTTGATCAGCAGAACCCAGCCATAGCCGGTCGAGATCAGTGCGCCTGGCTGTTCGAGCTGAACCACCGCCAGGATGCCACCGCTGAGCAGGGTCAAGCCAACAACGACAGGTATCCAACGCGAGAACTGGCGCAGCACGGTAATTGCGTCGGCCTCCCGCAGAGCGAAGAACAGCGGCACCAAGGCTCCTGCCCAGGCGGAGACGCTGACGGCGTGAACAAAGACTGCACTCCGCATCAACCACTGCGGGCTGGCCGCGCTGGCATGGCCGCTCGCGGCGAGCGCCACCCCTACAGTCAGGAGGGCTGCTCCAGCGAAGACCGGCCCCATGCGGCCGCGTACCGCCAGGGAGGCCATTCCGAGCAGAAATGCGACGGCTGCAGCCAGCGCCGTGCGGCCAAAGCTGCTGGCGGCCGCGGCGCTCCAGACGTCCGCTTCGCCCAGGCTGCCGAGGGAGCGATCCAGGATATCGAGCCCTTGCGCGGCGAGTGCCAGCGGCAAGGCGGCAGATCCGAGCAGGATGAACAATCCGAGCGGTCGCCGGGCATCGCGAGGCAAGGGACCAACCCAGGTCGCAAAGGCTGCCCCGCCGAGCCCCATGAGCAAGCCCAGATAGAGCCCTACCTTTCCCAGCCAAAGGGTAGCCCGCACAGCAGGATCAGTCCGTGTCTCAGGAGTTGGCGACTGGCCGCTGGGCGCACCGACTGAGAAGACCACTGCCCCACCAACCGGGTGCCCATCCTCGGAAATGACGCGCCAGCTCAGAACATGCGTTCCGGCTGACAGTTCGGCGGGCGCTTCGATCATCAGCGTCCTGTCCTTCAGCACGAACCGATCGAGTGTGCGGGACGTGCTGTCTGGTCCGATCAGCTTCAGGATGAGCGGCGACACCGGTTCACTGAAGCTCAGTGTCAACACCGCAGGGGCGTTGGTCACGACCGCGCCGTCCGCCGGCGAGGCGGCGATCAGCGCGGCATGAGCGAAGGCGCGTCCGGTTATTGCCGTGGCGACAGCCAAGGCGCAGGTCAGGACGAAGGCGAGGCGAAGGGGCCAGCGCATGGCAACTCCCAGCAGCCGGGCGCGAAGCCCGGCCACTTGCTCGGTTTACTTTTTCGGGGTGAGCTTCAGACCGGGAGCCGGATACTTGTAGTCGTCCGCGCTCTTGTCCTCAGTCGGGATCTCGATCCAGCGTTCGACTGCGCCGCCCTCGCACTCCTGGACGACCGGTACGTAGAGGACGGTGTCGGCCTTGAGGTCGGAGGTCAGATAACCGCGCAGCACGAACTCGTCATAGTGCTCGTCAAGCAGCCTGCCGCCGCTCCAGACCACCTCCTTCACGCCTTCCGAAGTCGGTGTGCCGTAGTAGTCGAAAGCCTTGCCATAGGGGCCCTTCACCGTTTCCAGTGTCCAGCCGGGCTTGGGCATCGGCTTGATCGCGATCACGCCCTCGGGAATCCGGACGCGGACCTTCGTTGTTGCCGCGCCCTTGCAACCATGGGGCACGCGCAACACGGCCTTGTAGGTCGAGCCGACCGGAGCCTGCTGCGTTTCGAGGGTAATATGAGCGAGCGCACCGGTTGTTCCCAGAGTGACGAACATCGCTGCAAGGAGATGGGTCTTCATGGCGTAATCCTTGGTCTGTGAGGGCAGTTCTGCGACGGGCCCGTGAGAGCCCATGACGCTCGATGCCGTTGAGTGTGGTCATCGGACGGTGAGTGCCGGCCAATGATGGCGATCCCGACATGTGGCCCCGGTCAGATTGCGATCGGCAAAGGAACCGTTGGCATGGTGAGCCGAGGCATCGCAGGCGCGAGCCCCGCGCTTCATTTGCGTGCCGGGCAGACATCGCGCCGAATGCTCGGATCAGCGAATTTGGTGCGCATCTGCTGGGGATGGCGGGCAAATCGGCCTTGAAGCCGAGGTCGCGCAAGAGAGCGGCCATCCATGCGCGAACGCATGGCGGCTTGCTCAGGGCTCAGACCGGCGGTGCGCGGGGATTGGCGGGCGATCGGCCGGCGACAAAGCCATGAGGCGCGTCGAGATGCCGGATCAAGGCGTTCAGGTCGACGATCCGATAGACAACTGGCAGAAAGCCGATTGCTGACGGCACATTCGCTTGGGCTGGATGAGAGCAACCGAGCGCGCAGCCGCTCATCAGATCATGCTGCGCCGTGCCGCGGTCGGTCGTGTCACCCGGTGAAGAAGCCCCCGGCGAGCAAAGCGTTATGGCCAGAGTGCGATCGAGAGCGATACTCGCAGCATTGGCACCCGACGCGAGCCCTGTCAGAACCACCTGGAGCACGAGCAGATAGGCCACGGCGACCGCGACCCAACGGCTCGATTCTGCTCTCTGGCGCCACGCGGACAAGGGCTGCCCTCCTGACGTTTGGATAGCACCGCTGTTGGCCGCGTCAATTGCCAAGGCGCAAACGAGCGTCGGGCACCTCACGCAAGACAGTACGGCATGGAGCTGCATGCGCAGTCCCCTCGGTCCCCCCGTGCAGAGATCCCCGACCCGCCAAGAAGCTTCGAGAGGCGATGCCGGCTTGACGGCGACGTCGCGGCGGTGTCCTGCGCCGCCGCGACGAGCCTCAGGCGCTCAGCGAGCGGCTGCCCGGACGTGCCGCGCGGCTTCAACCATATTGACGAGAGCAGGCCTGACCTCCTCCCATTTGCGGGTCTTCAGGCCGCAATCGGGGTTGATCCAGAGCTGTTCGTCTGCGAGCTGGAGGCGAGCGAGCTTCATCAGGCTCGTCATCTCGCCCACCTCGGGCACCCGCGGCGAGTGGATGTCATAGACGCCGGGACCGATCTCGTTGGGGTAGCGATAGGTCTTGAAGGCGTCGAGCAATTCCATCTTCGACCGCGAGGTCTCGATCGAGATCACATCGGCGTCCATCGCGGCGATCGCGTCGATGATGTCGTTGAACTCCGAGTAGCACATATGGGTGTGCACCTGGGTTGCGTCGGTGACGCCCGAGGCACAGAGCCTGAAGCTGCCCACCGCCCAGTCCAGATAGCCCTTCCACTCGCTCTTGCGCAGCGGCAGCCCCTCGCGCAGCGCCGCCTCGTCGATTTGGATCATCGCGGCACCGGCCTTCTCCAAATCGATGACCTCGTCGCGGATCGCCAGCGCGATCTGGCGGCAGGAGGCACTGCGCGGGATGTCGTCGCGGACGAAAGACCAGTTCAGGATCGTCACGGGCCCGGTCAGCATGCCCTTCATCGGCCTCACCGTCAGCGACTGCGAATAGGTCCACCAGCCGACCGTCATCGGCTGCGGCCGCGAGACGTCGCCGAACAGGATTGGCGGCCGCACACAGCGCGAGCCGTAGCTCTGGACCCAGCCATGTTTGGTGAAGGCGAAGCCGGCGAGCTGCTCGCCAAAATACTGCACCATGTCGTTGCGCTCGAACTCGCCATGGACGAGCACGTCGAGGCCAATCTCCTCCTGCCAGCGCACCGTGCGCTCCGTCTCCTCACGCAGGAATTGCTCATAGTCGGCATCGCTGATCAGGCCCTTGGCATGAGCCGAGCGGGCCTTGCGGACCTCGGCGGTCTGCGGAAAGGAGCCGATCGTTGTCGTCGGGAAGGCTGGCAGGTTGAAGCGTTCGCGCTGCAATTTCGCTCGGGCTGCGAAGGGGCTCTTGCGGTCCGTCATGCTGGGCGTCACCGCCGCGACACGAGCGGCGACTGCGGCATCGTGGACTTTCGGCGAAGCCTTTCGGGCCGCCGCTGCGGCCGCCGAAGCGTCCAGGGCATCCCTGACGCTGTCGCGGCCACCCGCGAGGGCTTTGCCCAGCACCGAGAGTTCGCCCATCTTCTGTACGGAGAAGGCGAGCCAGCTCTTCAGGTCGGAGTCGAGATCGGTTTCGAGATCGAGATCGATCGGCGTGTGCAGCAGCGAGCAGGAGGGCGCGATCTGGACATGGTCGGTGCCGCGCCTGGCGACCACCGGCTCGAGCCGGCCGAGCAGCGCCGGCAGGTTGGCCCGCCAGATGTTGCGGCCATCGATCATGCCGAGCGACAGCACGAGCCCGCGCGGTGCCTTGGCCAGCACCTCCTCGAGCTGCGCGGGAGCGCGCACGAGGTCGAGATGAAGGCCTGCGACAGGCAGCGTGACCGCCGTGTCGAGATTGTCGCCGAGACCACCGAAATAGGTCGTCAGCATGACCTTCAGCTGCGGCAAGGCATGGGCGATGGTGGCATAGGTCCGGCGCAGGGCGTCGCGGGCGGCCTCGTCGAGATCGAGCACCAGACAAGGCTCGTCGATCTGGACCCATTCGGCACCATTGGCGGAAAGGCGGCGCAGCACATCGATATAGACCGGCAGCAACTCGCCGAGCAGCGAGAGCGGATCGAGGCTGGCGTCCTTGCTCTTGCCGAGTTTCAGATAGGTGACCGGCCCAAGCAGAACGGGGCGGGTGTCGTAGCCGAGTGACTTGGCCTCACGATACTCGTCGACCGCCTTGAGCGAGGACAGTGCGAAGCGCTGTCCGGTCGCGAATTCGGGCACCATGTAGTGGTAGTTGGTGTCGAACCACTTGGTCATTTCCTGCGCCGGGGCGCCGTGGGAATGCTCGTGGTCGTGGTGGGCATGGCCGCAGGAGGTGTGCGGCTCGGTCTCGCTTTGCGCACCTCGCGCCATGGCGAAATAGGTCGCCAGCCCGACCGGACCACCCTTCCAGCCATAGATCTCGGGAATCGCGCCGACCATCACGCTGATGTCCAGCACCTGATCGTAGAACGAAAAGTCGTTCGACGGGATGACGGTGACGCCGCGTGCCTTCTGGCGCGCCCAGTCGGCGGCGCGCAATGCGGCGGCGGTGTCGAGCAGGTCCCTTTCGGTCGACTTGCCCGACCAATAGCTTTCGAGAGCGAGTTTGAGTTCGCGGCGCGGACCAATGCGCGGCGTCCCAAGGGTCGCGACAGGAAGTGAAGATGACATAGGCTTACCCCAGAAGTTGGGAGCAAAGGCCAAAGCGGACGCGTCCAGGATTCCGCCGGCGAAGAGCCTGCGCAATCGCAAAGCGCTCCACCGGGACACCCCGCCCGAGGACGTTCAGTTCGTCGAGGCAGGTCTCCTGGCTCACGGGTCATCGCTGCTGTCCGGCCTTCCCGAGACCTTGCCGGCCTCAGTGACACATCTTGGACAGCGGCTCACCGCTTACAGTTGCGGGGGCAGCGCCGGCCTTGCCCAGGTCAATAGCGACCTCGACGCACCGGCTTCCCTCTTAGCTCCGGGCAAACAGACCCAGAGAACCACGACACCCCAACCTAGGTCCAAATGCTCGCCGCAGTCAATGGGAATATAAAGACATCTTTATGTCTCCATGTCGCTATCTGCGCCGACTGACGCTGCCCCCGACGGCGGGGTGTACCCTGGTCGCGCGCAGGCGATGCGGGGCAAGCAGTTCCCCGCGCAATTGCTAAAGTAGAATAATTAGAATCTATATCTATTATAGATTGCATGTACTTCACTACAAAAATACATCAGAAAACACTGTGTCAAATTTACAATTGCGAATCCTAGTACCAGCGGACTACATCCACCCGCAAATGGACTGGGGTCTTCCAATGAAGAACAAATCAAAACTATATTTTTCAGCCACTTTCCTTTTTACAATCCTTCAAAGCACGATTTGTTACTCTCAAGCGATCGCAGATGGCGGCAGTGCGTCACCGGCGTTCACGCTCGACCAGATTACGGTCACGGCGACACGCGGTGAAAAGCAGGTTCTCGATGTTCCCGGCGTCGTGAACGTTATCTCACGGCAGGAACTCGACGAGCGCATGACGCGCGACATGCAGGACCTCGTCCGCTACCAGCCGGGTGTCAGCGTCAACCGCCTCACCAGCGGCACCGACCCGTTCGGCAACCTCGATGGCTTCACGATCCGGGGGGTCGGCGGCAACCGCGTCCAGATGCAGGTCGATGGATCGCGTGTGATCGAGCGCATCACTGATGGCAATCGCAACTTTGTCGAGATGCCCTTCCTGAAGAGCGTCGAGATCGTGCGTGGCCCGGGCTCCGTGCTCTGGGGCGCCGATGCTCTGGGCGGCATCGTCGCCTATCGTACGCTCGATCCCCAGGACCTGCTGAAAGGCAAGGACAAGCCGTATGCCGTACGTCTCGATGCCGGGTATGACAGTTTCGACCGCTCCTTCACCAAGACCGGCATTGCGGCCTTCAGGCTCACCCCTGCCCTCGAGGCCATTGTCGGCCTGAGCCAGAAGACGGCGGAGGAGGCCAAACTCAGCCGTGCCCGGGCCGATGGCGGCCGCTGGGGCTGCCCCGTGCCGAGCCTGCGCTATCTCGGCTGCGACACGCTGAACCCGCTCGACAGCACGGTTTGGAACGCCTTCGGCAAGATCGTCTTCTCGCCGACGACAGACCATACGTTCAAGCTGACCGGAGAGTATTTCGACAACAGCTCAAAGGTAAATCAGCTCTGGGACTACAATGTCTTGGCGTCTGGTCTCCGCAACGGACCCTATATCCGAGATGAAGTGAAGTCACGCCAGCGCATCGCCTTCGAGCATCAATGGGATGTCGGCACGAGCTTCCTCGACTCGATCCGCTGGCAGGCATCGTTCTCGCCACAGAAGCGTGAGGTCACCAATAATCGCTACCAGACGCAGACCAACAACCAGCAGCGTTTCACCCGCGGCTTCCTCGACTATTCCGAACAATTCTCCCAGCTCGACATCCAGGCCAAGTCGAGCTTCGCGCTCGGCTCGAGCTTCCACAGGCTGACCTACGGGTTCCAGGGCGACGTCACCAAGACCGATTATGAGCGTCGCGACGACGTCCGGAACATGTCGACCGGCGTCACCACCACGACGATTGCAGGCGGCTTCAACTTCGCCAACGCGACGACGACGCGCTACGATTTCTATCTGCAGGACGAAATCGAATTGCTAAACGGTCGCTGGACGATCACGCCGGGCGTCCGTTACGCCAATTACAAGATCGACCCGAGCATTGGGCCAGGCTACGTCATCGTGCCGGGCAAGGCTCCGCGCGAGATCGACTCGCATAAGCTGATCCCGCAGGTCGGCACGATCTTCAAGCTCGACGAGACCTATTCACTCTATGCCCGCTACGCCCAGGGCTTCAAGATGCCGACCGCGCAGCAGCTCTATACGTCGCTGCCGATGGGCACCCAGAACCTGATCCCGAACCCGGATCTCAAGCCCGAGAGCGTCACGTCCTACGAAGCCGGCATCCGCGGCCGCTTCGACAATGGCTGGTTCTCGGTCGGCGTCTTCCATGCCGATTACAAGGACTTCATTCAGAACTTCGCGCCGATCCTCGGTTCGACCGATCTGACCTATCGCAACCTCTCGAGCGTCAAGATTTCCGGTATCGAGGCATCGGCCGAGTGGAAATTCCACGAGCGCTGGCTCGCCAATGTCGCGTTGAGCTACCAATACGGCACGCAAAAAGCGGATGCTGGCGCATTGACCACGCCGTATAACTCGATCACCCCGTTTACCGCTGTCGCCGGGCTGAAATACCTGATGCCCGAATATGGGCTGGAGGCCGAGGTCATCGGAACCTTCGGGGCGGGCGTCACCCGCGCCAGCGCGCCGACCATCTTCAAGCCGGCGGGCTACACCGTGTTCGATGCCTTCCTGAACTGGAAGCCGACCTCGTACATCACGGTCCGCGGCGGCGTGCAGAACATCTTCGACCGCCGCTATTTCTCGAACGTCTATAATTTCGACAAGGTTCCGGCTTCGGCCGCAGTCGCCGCGACCAACCCGCTCGAACTGCAGACCGCGGCGGGCCGTACCTTCAAGCTCGCAGCCTCGGTTGAGTTCTGAGACGCAGCGGACCTAGCGCCACCCGATTGACGGGCCGCCGCTGTGACAAGCGCGGTTGGTCACGCGACGCTCCGAGCGAGACCCCGGAGCGTCGCATCCTTTCCTTGGAGCCCCCTTATGACAAGCACCACACATCCCCGCGAACTGCTGAAGCAACCCTCGGCCGAAATCCTGGCAAGCCTGCCCGCCATGGGCCGCGTCATGCTGAGCGCACGCTCCGGCGGCGCGACGCATGAGCGCATGGGCGTGGTCGGCACCGTCTCGATCGACGGGACCAGGGCGCGCCTCGCAGGCGAGTTCCACGACAGCACGCTCGATCTTGCGGTCGTGACCCGGCTGGTCGCGGACCGCACCAGCAAGATGCGCGACCGGGTGCTGCCCAGGCTCGAGTGCCAGGACGCCGCCGGCGAGGTGTTGTTCAGCCTGATCGGGCTCGACGGGTTGGAGCTCTTCGACAAGGCGCTTGCCCCATTCGGCGCCGGTGAGGCCCTGGAGCCGGTCGAGCGCGAGAGCGCTGCCGGCGGCGGATCGCCTGATGTGCCCGAGGATGATCTCGGTGCCGCGACCTTCGCCGCGATCCTGCGCAATGGCGTGCCGATCTCGATCGATTTCACGAAACCGGGCCTGGCCCAGCATTGGGGAGGTGCGCTGCCAGAGCCGAAGCCGGCCATGGGCTTCGTCAACATCATGCAGGGCGACTTCCACCTTCACTTGCGCGCTGGTGCGGTCGCAAGCTGGCTGCGGCAGGTCGCCGGATCGGAGGTCGAGCTTGCAGCGCATGATTCCGACGGCCAGCCGTTCGGCCTCGTGCTGCGCGGCCCGGCCGCGGCCTTCGACGGCGTTCCGCTCGGCAATCCCCATGGCTGAACCCTCCCTCACCGCCGGATCCGTGACCCTGGCTCATCGGCGCGCGACCTGGCTCTTGCCCGAGACCGGCGAGGCCATTGCCCAGTACGACCTGATGCGGACGATGGCGCAGAAGCGCGTCGTGCTGCTCGGCGAGAGCCATGACATCGCCGAGATCCATCGCTGGCAGCTCCATGTCACGGCGTTCCTGCATACGCTGCGGCCGCAGATGGCGGTCGGTTTCGAGATGTTCCCACGTCGGCTCCAGCCGGTGCTCGACGCCTGGGTCGAGGGCGAGATGGACACCGCGACCTTCCTGGAGCGGTCGGAATGGGCACAGGTCTGGGGTTTCGATCCCGAGCTCTACCTGCCGCTCTTCCATTTCTGCCGACAGCAGCGCGTGCCGATGCTCGCACTCAACTGCCATCGGCCGCTGGTCACGCGTGTCGGCCAGGTCGGTTGGGATGCGATTCCCATCGAAGAGCGCGATGGCGTGACGCCGCCTGCCCCCGCGACGGAGGGGTACCGGCGCTATCTCGCCGGAATCATGAGCGGTTTCGCCGGGCCAGATCGCCCACGCGCCATGGAGCCGGACCGCTTCGATCGCTTCATTCGAGCCCAGCAGACCTGGGATCGCGCCTTCGCCTGCGGCATCGCCGATCATCTGGCAAAGGCACAAGACAACCCGCTCGTCATCGGTATCATCGGGCGCGGCCATCTCGAATACGGCCATGGCACGCCCTATCAGCTCCGCGATCTCGGCATCGATGATCTGGCTGTGCTGTTGCCGACCGACTGTGCCAGCCATGACCAGGAAAGCCTGAAAGGCATTGGCGACGCGATCTTCAGGCTCGACACGCCGGAACCGCCCTCGCCGCGACGCAGTTCGCCCAGGGCCTCTTCGTGACCAGGATCATCTCGCAGATCACGCTGTTGACCCGGCTCTGCATCAGCGGGCCGGGCGGGCGGGCCGGATTGGTCTATTTCGCGCTCGTGCTCGGGCTCGGCTTGGCCGGGGTTCAGGTTTCTGTCCGCCTGATCGCCTGGACGGCGGATTTCTACAACGCGCTGCAGAAGCTCGATGTCGATGCGACACTGCGCCAGATCGCGGTGTTCTTCGGGCTGATCGCCATCAGCGTGAGCCTGTTCCTGAGTGGCAGCTACCTGCGCAAGATGCTGCAGATCCGCTGGCGCCGCTCGCTGACCGAAGCCGCGCTCGACCGCTGGCTCTCCAACAAGGCCTATTGGCATCTGCGCGACCGCACGGATAACGGCCTCGACAACCCGGACCAGCGCATCGCCGAAGACTGCCGCATCTTTGTCGACAAGCTCACCGGAGAGGCGATCGAGCTCATCACCAACATCGTCGCGCTGGTCTCCTTCTTCGCGATCCTGTGGTCGCTCTCGACCTTTGCCCTCGCCTTCACGGTTGGAGGCATCGCGATCGAGATCCCGCGCTACATGGTCTGGGCTGCGCCGCTCTACGTCGCGATCTCGAGCGGCCTGACGCATTGGCTCGGCAAGCCGTTGAAATCCCTCGCCTTCGAGCAGCAGCGCCGCGAGGCCGATTTCCGCTTCGCATTGACGCGGCTGCGCGAGCATGTCGAGGCCGTCGCTCTGGCGAATGGCGAGGCGGCCGAACGGCGCCTGCTCTCGGAGCGCTTCGGCGCGATCATCCAGAACTGGCGCGTCCTCGCCAATCGCGAGTTGATCCTCGGCTGCTTCACCAGGCCCTATATGCAGACGGTCCTGCGCATCCCGCTCTTCCTGGCGTTGCCGGCCTTCCTGGCCGGGCGCGTCACCTTCGGCGGTTTGATGCAGATCGGCTCGGCCTTCCAGAACGTCGTGACCACGCTTTCCTGGTTCATCTTCTCCTATCGCGATCTTGCCGAGCTCGCGGCATCGGCCAGCCGCCTGAGTTATTTCCTCGGAGCAGCCGAGGACAACGTGGACGCGCCGCGGCCAGCGCTCGTCACGGGACAGGAGAACCGGATCCTGCTGCAGGATGTCGCCCTTCGCGTCCCCGACGGCCGTGCTCTCGAGCCCCTCCCCGAGATCAGGCTTGAAGCAGGCGGGACGTATTGGATTTCAGCGCCCTCCGGGCATGGCAAGAGTGCCCTGGTGAAGGCCCTTGCCGGGTTGTGGCGGCATGGCACGGGGCAAATCGAACGGCCGGATGCCAAAATGGTCTTCCTGCCGCAGCAGCCCTACCTGCCCCTCGGCGGGCTGCGGGGAGCATTGGCCTATCCCGCCTCCCCTGAGACCTATCGGGCCGAGGACTATGAGCGAGCACTAGGGGCCGTCGGCATGGCCCAGTTGTGGGAAATCGACGAGCCGGCCTGGAACGACGCGCGCCGCGGCCTGTCCGGCGGCGAGCGCCAGCGGCTGGCGCTCGCCCGCATCCATCTCCAAAGGCCGGACTGGATCGTGCTCGACGAGGCGACCAGTGCGCTCGACCCGGCGGCCGAACGCGATCTGTTCGCGACCTTGCGCCAGCACTTGCCGCTGGCGACTTTCATCCTGATCGCGCACCGGCCGCCCTTGGGCCTGGAAGACCATCGCGCAATCCACCTGTCGAGACGCGACGACTCTTGTGCCGGAGCCTCTGACGAGCGCCGTGGCGAGCTTGCAGAGGCTTAGAATGTCCCGAAGCTGCCATCCTTGCTGCTGCGGTCCGATCGTTGCGGCTCCATCAGAGTTCGTCAGATGACCGCCGCCTCGTTCTCCGCTGGGCCAGCGCTACGCCAGCGTTTCCGGACCTTGGCCCTGCTGCCCCGGCTGCTGCACTCGTTCTGGCAGACGAGTCCCGCGCTGTCGGCCACGATCATCGTCTTGCGCCTGTTGCGCGCCGCTCAGCCGCCGCTCGTGCTCTTCATCGGCAAGCTGATCGTCGACGAGATCATCCTCCAGACCGCCTCACCAGCTCCTGGACCGACGCTGGCGGACTGGGTGGACAGCGGGCGCCTGAGCGCGGTCGCCGGCTGGCTCTTGCTCGAGTTTCTGCTCGTCGCGGCGGCAAATGCGCTCGCGCGCATCGGAGCCTTCGTGGAAAGGGTCCTGACCGAGCGCCATGATAATGCGCTCGGTGTCGCGCTCATCAGGCAGGTGGCGAGCCTGGATCTGCGCGACATCGAGGCCAGCTCTGCGCAGGACAGGCTGCAGCGGGCCCGCACCCAGCGCTTCATGGGTAACCAGCTGCTGACCTCCCTGCTGAGCCAGGCTCAGGATTTCGTCTCGCTCATCCTGTTTGTCATCGGCCTGTTCTCCTATGCGCCCCTGCTGATCATTCTGCTGTTGCTCGCACTCCTGCCAACGCTCGCCGGTGAAGCGCATTTCAATGCAAAGGGTTATGGGCTGAACGTCTCGGTCACGTCCGAGCGCCGGCAAATGGATTACATCCAGATCGTCGGTTCAGCGGCCGAATCCGCCAAGGAGATGAAGCTGTTCGGGCTCGGCGCCTACCTGGCGGGCCGCTTTGCCGAACTCGCCGACAAGGTCCATCGTGGCAATCGCGATCTCGCGGCTCGGCGTACGCTCTGGGGCAGTCTGTTTGGGGCAATCGCCTCGTTGGCCTATTACGCTGCCTATGCCGTCATCGCCTGGCGCGCCCTGAAGGGTGAACTCGGCATCGGCGATCTCACCTTTCTCGCCGGCTCGTTGCTGCGGCTGAACGGCCTGTTCGAGCGGCTGATCCTCGGCCTGACCCAGATCACGTCGCTGACCCAGTATCTCGATGATTTCTTCTCGTTCATGGATCTCCGCTCGACGATGGTCGCCCCGCCGAATCCAAGACCATTTCCGGTGCCGATGCGGCAGGGTATCGTCTTCGACAAGGTCGGATTCCGTTATCCCGGCAAGGATGCCTGGGCGCTGCGCGATCTCAGTTTCTCCATTACCGTCGGCGAGACACTTGCTCTCGTCGGTGAAAACGGGGCCGGTAAGACCACGATCGTCAAGCTGCTGACCAGGCTCTACGAGCCGGACGAGGGCCGCATCCTCGTCGACGGCATCGACATCCGCGATATCGGCATCGCCGACCTGCAGCACCAGATCGGCGCCATCTTCCAGGATTTCGTGCGCTATCACATGACCGCCGCAGAGAATATCGGCATTGGGCGGGTCGGCTGCCTCAGCGATCGTCCGCGGGTCATCGACGCCGCGCAGAAGAGCCTCGCCCATCCGCTGATCGAGACGCTGCCGGAGGGCTACGAGCAGATGCTGGGCCGCGTCTTTGCGCGGGGGCTCGATCTCTCGGGGGGCGAATGGCAGAAGATCGCGATTGCCAGAGCCTATTTCCGCGACGCAGCGATCCTGGTTCTCGACGAGCCGACCGCAGCGCTGGATGCCCGCGCTGAAGCGGAGATCTTCGAACGCTTCCGCAATCTGAGCGAGGCGAAGACCGCATTGCTGATCTCGCACCGCTTCGCGACCGTCCGGATGGCCGACCGCATCCTGGTGCTGGAGAACGGCGCCATCCTCGAAAGCGGCAGCCATGAGGAGCTCATCGCGCTGCACGGGCGCTACGCCGAGCTGTTCGCGTTGCAGGCCGCAGGCTTCCAGTAAGAGCCTCAGGCGCCTCGGGCCAGGGCCTCGACCGGGTCGAGACCCGCGGCATTGCGCGCCGGCAGGAATCCGAAGCCGACACCGATCAGCGTCGAGCAGGCAATCGCTGCCGCGAAGGCCTCGGCCGAGTAGATGAAGCGAACCGGCGAGCCGGAGAGCGCGAATCCCCAGCCGATGGAGAGCGCCAGAGCGATACCGAGCACGCCCCCGATGAAGCAGACCAGAGAGGCCTCGATCAGGAACTGCTGGAGGATGTCGCCGCGGCGCGCGCCCACGGCCATCCGCAGGCCGATCTCGCCGGTGCGCTCGATCACCGAGACCAGCATGATATTCATCACGCCGATACCGCCGACGAGCAGGGAGATCACGGCGATCGAGGCGATCAGCAGCGCGAAGGTCGCGTTGTTGCTGGTGATCGCCTGACGGATTGCGTCATTGTTCCGGATAAAGAAATCCTCGGCGCGGTGGCGATGCGTCAACAACTCGGTGACGGCGCTCTGCGCCGACTCCATCGGTGTGTCGTCATTGACGCGCAGGATGATGCTGCGCAGCGAAAGATCCCCGAGGAAACGGCCCTGGACGGTGGTGTAAGGCAGGTAGACCTGCGGGTTCAGGCTGGCGCCGAAGCCGCTCTGCTGGGGCCGCATCACTCCGATCACGCGGGCAGGGACCGAGCCGATCAGGATGACGCTGCCGATCGGGTCCTGGCCGGTCCGCGCGAACAGGGCACTGACAGTGTTCTCGTCGATGACCACATCCTGCGAGAGCCGCCGGACGTCGTCCGCGTCGAAGAGCCGGCCCTGGGCCAGGACGCCGCCCGTGACCGCGAAATACTGCTCGCCGACGCCCATGACCAATCCCGATGCCTCGGCGGAGCCGAAACGCAGCGTGGCATTCGTCGACACGGTCGGTGTGACGCCTTCGGCATAGGGCTGACTTGCGAGGATATGGGCATCGGCGACTGTCAGGGTCTTGATCTGGCCCGAGCGGCGGTCGCCGATCGTGGCTCCGGGGTAGATCTCGAGAGTGTTGGTGCCGAGCCCGGCGATATTGGCGAGAACCTGCTGGCGCGAGCCCTCCCCCAGCGCCACCACGCTGACGACAGAGGCGATGCCGATGACGATGCCGAGCATGGTCAGCGCGGAGCGCAGCTTATGGGCGCGCATCGACAGGAGGGCCATGCCGAAGGCCTCGCGCAGCCGGCCGAACGCGGCCCGCCACGAGCCACCCCGCGGCACGTCCAGCACCGGGTTCGCCTTGGAAACGAGCGTCGGGCGGGTCCTCCGATCGGAGATGATCCGGCCGTCGCTAAGCTCGATAATGCGGTCGGCTCGGGCCGCGACGTTCATGTCATGAGTGACAAGAATGATCGTGTGGCCCTCGCGGCCGAGTTCCTCGAGCAGGGTCAGCATCTCCTCGCCGCTCTTGCGGTCGAGTGCGCCGGTCGGCTCGTCTGCAAGGATGACCCGGGCCCCGTTCATCAGGGCCCGCGCGATCGAAACCCGCTGCTGCTGGCCGCCCGACATCTCGGCCGGGCGATGCGTCTTCCGGGCCCCGAGGCCGAGCCGGTCGAGCAAGGCGGCTGCCCGATTGCGCCGCGGCTCGGCGGCAACCCCTGCGTAGATCGCCGGCACCTCGACATTGGCGAGCGCGGTCAGTTCCGACAGCAGATGATAGCGCTGAAAGACGAAGCCGAAATATTCACGCCGCAGCCGTGCCAGCTCGTCCGGCCCGAGATCGCGCGTCGGGCGGCCGTCAATCGCGTAGACACCGCCGGTCGGCCGGTCGAGGCAGCCGATGATATTCATCAGGGTGGATTTGCCCGAGCCCGACGGTCCGACGATCGCAACCATCTCGCCGGCCTCGATGGTCAACTCGGCCCCGTCAAGCGCCGCAATCGCCGCTTCGCCTGCGCCAAAATCGCGCCGGACCCCACTCAGCCTGATCAGCGGCACGCCCATGCGGTCAGAACCCGAGCGGGCCACGCATGCGGCGGGCCGCTGCGGGGGAGCCCGTGTGTGCGATGACGACACGCTCGCCCGCCCTCAGCCCGGAAGAGATTTCCGCGACGATCTTGTTGTCTAGCCCAACCGTGACCTTGCGCGGCGCGGGCTTGCCATCGTCCCCGACGACATCGAGCCAGGGCTCTCCGCCCCGGCGCCTGATCACCGTGGACGGCACGGTGACGACGCCCCGCATCCGCCCGACGACCACCGTTACCTGGACCGTCATCGAGGTCAGCAGCCTTCCGTCGGAGTTGGGCACCTCGAACAGCGCGTTGTAGTAGATCGCCGAGGAAGTCGAGGAGGCGTTCGTGCTCGAAGAGGCCGAGGCGCTGCTCGTATTCTGCGTCTTCAGCGTATCAGGCGCCGGTTCGACAAAGGCGATCCTGCCAGGGAAGCGCCGATCGGGCGCGCCGAGAACGCTGAACAGGGCCTCTTGGCCGGCCTTGACCCTGAGCACGTCTGCTTCCGAGATCTTGGCCTTGACCGTCATGGTCGAAACGTCGCCAAGCACGATGATGGTCGGCGCGGATTGCGCCGCGTTCACCGTCTGGCCTTCCTGCGTCACGATGGCCAGTGCGGTGCCCGCCGCCGGAGCTGTGATGCGGGTATAGCCGAGCTTGGCGCGGGCAGTCTCGACCTTGACGCCGCCGGAAATGATCTGGGCGTCGAGCGCCGCGATCTGGGCGCGGGTCGTGCGCACCGTCATCTCGGCCGATTCGTAATTGTCGCGGGAGACCGCGTTCTGGCCGAGCATCTGCTTCTGACGGGCAAGCACGGATTCGGCATAGGCGAGGCTGGCCAGGCGCTCCTCGCGCTGCGCCTGCAGCACGGCGAGCTCGGCCTCGGCCGAGCGCAGTTCATTCTGCTGGGTGACGCCATCGATCTCGGCGATCAGGTCGCCCTCGCTCACGTTCTGGCCCAGGGCCACCTTAAGCGAGATCAGCCGGCCGGAGACCTGCGCGCCGACGCTCACCTGCCGGATCGGCTCCAGCGCGCCGCTGGCCAGCACGACCTCTTCGACATCGCCCATCGTGGCGGCGACCGTCGGCAGTTGAATCGCGGCCGGCTGCGGCGCCTGCTGCGAGCGCAGGGCATAGCCACCCGCCCCCAGCATGCCCAGGACAAGCAGCAGCATGAAGGCACGGCGCGACGTCATGGGCTCGGGACCTCCAGGGAGACAGCACGCAGGCGGGGCCCCTGCGGCGGATCCTCGACGCGCGGGCGGGAGACCTCGACCGGCCGGAGCCAGCCACCGCCAAGCGCCTTGTTGAGGGCGATGAACCGGGTCGCCAGCGCGATCTGGCTCTGAATCCGCGAATCCTCGGAGCTATACTGCGAGCGCTGCGCATCGAGCACGTCGAGGAAGCTGGCGCCGCCCGACTGGTAGAGCGCCTGGGACAGCTGCGCCGCCTGACCGGAAGCCGCAGCCGCCGTCGACAGGCTGGCCAGCCGCAGTCGCTCCTGCCGCAATCCAACCAGTGCGTCCTCGACATCCTGCAGGGCGCTCAGCACAGCGAGCCGAAGCGCCGCATCCGACTGGTCGCGCCGGGCGCGCGCCACATCGACCGCGGCCGCGAGTTCGCCCCCATTGAAGATCGGCACGCTCAGCGATGGGCCGATCGACCAGCCGATCGCGCTGTTCTTCGCGAGGTCGCCGAGCTTCAGCGCCGAGGTCGAGATATTGCCGGTCAGGCTCACGGAAGGGTAGCGAACCGCCTCGGCCTGGCCGATCCGTGCCGTTGCCTGGGCGAGACTGCGCTCGGCCCGCCGGACATCCGGCCGGTTGCGCAGCACGTCCGCCGGGACGCCGGCTTGCGGTGGCGCGGGCGTCGCCGGCACCTTCGCAGCGCCGGTCAAGCGCGAGCCCATAGCGGATGGCGGGCGGCCAACCAGCACCGCGATACGGTGCTGGGTCTGCGACAGCGCGGTTTCAAGGGCCGGAATCTGCGCCTCGGTGCTCGCGACCTGCGCCACCGCCCTCGCCGTATCGACCGCCGAGACATCGCCGGCCTGGAAGCGGACCCGCGTCAGTGCCTCGGTCACCCGCTGGGTTTCGACCGTCCGCTTGGCAAGCACAATGCGCGCCTGGTAGCCGCGCGCCTCGATGACAGCCGAAGCGACATCCCCAATGAGCGTCAGCAGTACTCCGTCGAGATCATCGTCGGCGGCATCGACGCCATAGGTCGCGGCTTCGACGGCGCGGTCGCGCCCGCCGAAGATGTCGAGCTCCCAGGAGGTGTCGAAGCCCGCGCGCAAGCTGTTGCTCATGCCGCTGCCGCCCCCTGAATCGGAGCTTGTGGCGTAACGCGAACGCGTTGCCGATGCTGAACCATTGACCTGAGGAAACAGCGGCGCGATCGCCTGGACCCGGCTCGCTCGCGCTTCGCGAATCCGCGCCTTCGCCTGGGCGACATCGAGATTGCCTGCAACCGCTTCGGTCACGAGCCCATCCAGCACAGGATCCTTGAATTGCCGCCACCACTCCGACCGAGCGGGAGGCCGCGCAGCCGAAGCGGCGCCATTCCATTGGGTGGGCAGATCCTGCGTCGGCGCGACGTAGTCGGGGCCGACCGAGCAGGCGCCAAGGCAGAGCAGAACAGGCAGCGCGAGCAGCCTCGTCCAATCCGATATCAGCCTGTCGCGAGAGTGCATCCCGTCCATGTCCGCCGCATTGGCGACCTTTCCATTCCAGGCGGAAAGAGCGCAGATCGGCGGTCATAGGCGCCGTATTTCAGAATGATTCCAAAGACGAAGACCCCGCGGAGTGCCGATCTCTGGCTATCTTGAACGCCTACAAAGCGGCCTCGCGAATTGCAAGGCGCCAGCCCCGCGAAAGCGGTTCATCGACGTCTGAGCCAGGACCAACTCGGGCTGATCCGGCAGCCAGCGCGACCGCGATACCATCCGCCGCGCTCTCGGCGGCTGAGATCGGCCATCGGGTGGTCCGGCGCAATGGCTCTCCTTCTTCGCTCCGGGCAAACAACCCGGCGAACCGCGACAGTGACACGATGGAGCAATCCACCCGACGGGGCCAATCGAAGACATAAGGACCCTTTTGTCGTCATGCGCGGATTGCGCCGTTCAGTCCTCGTCGCGTCTCCGAAGCAGATAGGTATCCATGATCCAGCCCTTTTCCTCTCGCGCTTCGCGCCGGATGCGCTCGATATCGCCCATCACCTCCGAGAGCTTTCCGGCGATCAGAATCTCGTCCTTGGTGCCGAGATAGGCGCCCCAATAGATATCGAGATCTTCACCCGCGACACTCTTGAAGGCCTGGTCCCCGTCGAGCATGACGACCACACTATCGAGGTTATTGGGAAAGCCTTCCGCCAGTTTGCGTCCCGTGGTGATCAGCACGGGCTCGCCAATCCGGTTGAGGGCGACCCGGTGTCGCGCCGCAAGGGCCTGCACGCTGCTGATGCCCGGGATCACATCGTATTCGAGAGCGAAGCCCCTGGCGCGAATATGCTCGACGATCCGCAGCGTGCTGTCATAGAGCGTCGGATCACCCCAGACGAGGAAGGCTCCGCATTCACCGTCCCCGAGTTCTTCCGTGAACAGGCCCTCGTAGTCATGGGCAATACGCGCATGCCACTCGTCGACGCTGCCACGGTAATTCGTTCCGGCGGGGGCACGCTCCGGGATCGGCACCGGAACCAGGCGATAATCCGATCGTTCGATGAAGCGCTCGCAGATGTCCTTCCGCAGCCGTCCGAGCGCGGCCTTTTCTGTCCCCTTGTCGGGAATGAAGAAGACGTCGGCCTGGTTGAGGGCGTTGATCGCCTGGACCGTGACATAGTCGGGATTGCCGGCACCAATTCCGATGATCAGGATCTTGCGCATTCGGCCTCCAAGTCGGGGCTCAGATGGCCCACCGTTCGGCAGCCATAGCACGTGGGGCGACAGCGCGAGCAGCTGCGCCATGACGCCCTCGAGGCCGATCGCCGCATAGTTCGACCACTCCCCGCTCTTCACAGGCCAACGAATAGGCCGTGGCAAGCTGTTGACAGAATTGTCGCGATAGCCACTAGATATGGTGGTCACGGTCTCTCGAGTCGCAAGATCGAGAGCTAAGAGGGAAGCCGGTGCGAAACCGGCGCTGCCCCCGCAACTGTCAGCGGCGAGTACTTGTCCAGACTATCAGTCACTGAGGCCGCCAGGCCTTGGGAAGACGGGACAAGAGCGATGACCCGCGAGCCAGGAGACCTGCCGCGACAGCAGAATCGTCCTCGGGCGGGGTGTCCCGGTGGATCGCTTGGTCATGTCTGCGGGCGCTCGTCGCTGCGACATTCTCCGTTGCGACTCCGCCTGGCCTTTGCCCCCTACAGATTGGGGTTTGAAAGCCGATGTCCCTCGCGACCGATACCATCCGCCCTGAGACGTTCAGCCCGATCGCGTCGCAAGGCAGCGATGCGCGATCGACCGCGGAACCGGGCTACCAGGTGATCCGCCGCAACGGCAGCGTCACCCCGTTCGACGCCTCCAAGATCAGCGTCGCTCTGACCAAGGCCTTTCTGGCGGTCGAGGGCAGCAGCGCCGCTGCCTCGCGCCGAATCCACGACATCGTCGCGGAGTTGACCCAGCAGATCGTCGCCGGGCTGACGCGGCGCGCCGATGCCGGCCGTACCTTCCATATCGAGGATGTGCAGGATCAGGTCGAACTCGCGCTGATGCGCAGCGAACACCACAAGGTCGCCCGCGCCTATGTGCTCTACCGCGAGGAACGAGCCCAGGAACGGGCCCGCGCCAAGGCGGAAGCGAAGCCTGTGGTCGCCTCCGCGCCGGTGCTGCGCATGAAGGCAGCCGACGGCGCGCTCGTGCCGCTCGATGGGGCTCGCCTCGCCACGGTCATTCGCGAAGCCTGCGCCGGGCTCGACGGCGTCTCGGCTGAAGCCGTGCTGAGCGAAGCGCAGCGCAACCTCTATGACGGCATCAGTCAGGATGAGCTGGCGCAGGCGCCGATCCTGGCTGCGCGCACCCTGGTCGAGACCGAACCGAACTATTCCAAGGTCTCGGCTCGCCTCCTGCTCGACAAGCTCCGCCGCGAGGCGCTGAGCTTCGTCTCCGGTCGTCCGGAACAGGCGACTCAGGCAGAAATGTCAGTACGTTACGGCGACTATCTCCACGCCTATGTGAAGACCGGCATCGCCAACGAGCTGCTCGATCCCGAGCTTGGACGCTTCGATCTCGCCCGCCTTGCGGCTGCGCTCAAGCCGGAGCGCGACCTCCAGTTCGATTATCTCGGCTTCCAGACGCTCTATGACCGCTATTTCCTGCATGTCCGAGGCAATCGCTTCGAGCTGCCGCAGGCCTTCTTCATGCGTGTCGCGATGGGTTTGGCGATCCGCGAGATCGACCGCGAGGCCCGGGCGATCGCCTTCTACGACCTGCTCTCCTCCTTCGACTTCATGGCCTCGACGCCGACCCTGTTCAACGCAGGAACCCTCAGGCCGCAGCTCTCCTCCTGCTTCCTGACCACGGTGCCGGACGATCTCGACGGCATCTTCAAAGCGGTGAAGGACAACGCCCTGCTGGCCAAATATTCCGGCGGGCTGGGCAATGACTGGACGCCTGTGCGTGGCCTTGGCGCTCATATCAAGGGCACCAATGGCGAGAGCCAGGGCATCGTGCCGTTCCTCAAGGTCGCCAACGACACCGCGATCGCCGTCAACCAGGGTGGCAAGCGCAAGGGCGCGGTCTGCGCCTATCTCGAAACCTGGCATGTCGACATCGAGGAGTTCCTCGATCTGCGCAAGAACACCGGCGACGACCGCCGCCGTACCCATGATATGAACACGGCGAACTGGATCCCCGACCTGTTCATGCAGCGCGTCGCCGCCGGAGGCCAGTGGACGCTGTTCTCGCCCGACGAGACGCCCGACCTTCACGATCTCTACGGCAAGCCGTTCAAGGCGGCCTATGAGGCCTATGAAGCCAAGGCCGAGCGCGGCGAGATCAAGGTGTTCAAGCGCCTCAACGCGCTCGATCTCTGGCGCAAGATGCTGACCATGCTGTTCGAAACCGGCCATCCCTGGATGACCTTCAAGGATGCCTGCAACCTGCGCTCGCCGCAGCAGCATGCCGGCGTGGTGCATTCCTCGAACCTGTGCACCGAGATCACGCTGAACACCTCGGCCGACGAGGTCGCCGTCTGCAATCTGGGCTCGATCAACCTCGCAGCCCATGTGACGGCGGGCGGGCTCGACCGGGCCAGGCTCGGCAAGACGGTCGCGACCGCGATGCGGATGCTCGACAACGTCATCGACATCAATTTCTACACGATCCCCGAGGCACGCCGCTCGAACCTGCGCCACCGCCCGGTCGGCCTCGGCATCATGGGCTTCCAGGATGCGCTGCAGACCTTGCGCCTGCCCGCGGCGTCCGAGGGTGCCGTAGCCTTCGCCGACACCTCGATGGAGGCGATCAGCTGGTTTGCGATCTCGGCCTCGGTCGATCTTGCCGCCGAGCGCGGTCGCTACCCGAGCTTCGAAGGCTCGCTCTGGTCGAAGGGCATCCTGCCGATCGACTCGCTCTACATCCTCTCGGAGGCCCGCGACGGCGATGTCGAAACACTCGATCGTTCGACGACGCTGGACTGGGACAGCCTGCGCGAGCGGGTGAAGACCACCGGCATGCGCAACTCGAACTGCATGGCGATCGCCCCTACCGCAACGATCTCCAACATCGTCGGTGTCTCGCAGTCGATCGAGCCGTCCTATAGCCAGCTCTACGTCAAGGCGAACATGTCGGGCGACTTCACGGTCGTGAATGCCGACCTCGTCCGCGATCTCAAGGCGCGCGATCTCTGGGACGAGGTCATGGTCTCGGACCTGAAATACTACGACGGAAAGGTCAGTCAGATCGACCGCGTCCCCGACGATCTCAAGGCGCTCTACGCAACCTCCTTCGAGATCGAGACAAGCTGGCTGATCCGCGCCGCCGCACGCCGTCAGAAATGGATCGACCAGGGCCAGTCGCTCAATCTCTACATGGCGCAGCCTTCCGGCAGGAAGCTCGACGAGGCCTATCGCCTCGCCTGGCGGCTCGGCCTGAAGACGACCTATTACCTGCGCGCGCTCTCGGCGACCCATGTCGAGAAGTCGACGCTGAAGGGCACTGACGGCAAGCTCAACGCGGTGTCGGCAACGGTCCCCGTCGCGTCCAAGCTGATCCTCGTCGACATCCCGCTCGACAATGGCATGGCCGTGCCGAACGCCTGCTCGATCGACGATCCGACCTGCGAAGCCTGCCAGTGAGGCAGCGGCGGCATCCACGCTCGCCTTCGCGGCGCGCATGGATGCCCGGCCCTGCCCGATAGCGAACGATACGGACGGCCGGGGCAGACCCGGCCATGACATTCAGACCCGATTGGATATTCATCATGCTCGACTGGTCAGACAGCAAGCCTGCCACCGCCCTCGATCTCAATCCGGCCGCGCCCGGCGGAACCTCTGCCGATGCCACCGGCCTCGGCGAGATCGATCGCTCCGGCGGCCGCGTCAGCGTCGACGAGAAGCGGATGATCAACTGCCGCGCCGATGTGAACCAGCTCCTGCCGCTCAAGTACAAATGGGCCTGGGAGAAATACCTCGCCGGCTGCAACAATCACTGGATGCCGACAGAGGTCTCGATGCAGGCCGATATCGCTCTGTGGAAGTCGAAGGACGGGCTGACCGAGGACGAGCGCCGCACGATCAAGCGCAATCTCGGCTTCTTCGCGGCCTCGGAAAGCCTCGTCGCCAACAACATCGTGCTCGCGATCTACCGTCATCTCACCAATCCGGAATGCCGGCAGTACCTGCTGCGCCAGGCTTTCGAGGAGGCGGTGCACACCCACACCTTCCAGTACATCGTCGAGAGTCTCGGCCTCGACGAGGGCGAACTCTTCAACATGTATCGCGAGGTGCCTTCGATCACCGACAAAGCGGCCTGGGCCCTGAAGCACACCCAGCATCTCGACGATCCCGATTTCGAGACCGGCACGCCCGAGGCCGATCAGGCCTTCCTGCGCGACCTCGTCGCCTTCTACGTGATCTTCGAGGGCATGTGGTTCTATACCGGCTTCGCCCAGATCCTGTCGCTCGGCCGACGCAACAAGATGGTCGGCATCGCCGAGCAGTACCAGTACATCCTGCGCGACGAGAGCATTCACCTGAATTTTGGCATCGACGTGATCAACCAGATCAAGATCGAAAACCCGCATCTCTGGACCAAGGCCTTCCAGGACGAGCTGCGCGGCATGATCCGCGACGCTGCCGAACTCGAGGCCGCCTATGGCCGGGACACCATGCCGCGCGGCTTCCTCGGCCTGAATGCTGCGCTCTGCGAGCAGTACATGCATTTCATCGCCAACCGCCGTTGCGCGCAGCTCGGCCTCGCGCCGGTCTTCGCGGAAACGGAAAACCCGTTCCCCTGGATGAGCGAGGCGATGGACCTGAAGAAGGAGAAGAACTTCTTCGAGACCCGCGTCATCGAATACCAGAACGGCGGCGCTCTGAGCTGGGAGTGAGCTGAGAAGGATGGAGCCGTCTCGCTGCAGGGCTCCATCAGCAGGCGGTGTGGTCGGTGCCTGCGGCTTGACGCCGCCTTGGGCCCCTCTATGGTCGGCCGCGATCAAGGTTCCTCGGGTCCAGGCCCGAAGCTAAGAGGGAATTCGGTGAGGCGCCCTGCGCCGAATCCGAGGCTGCCCCCGCAACTGTAAGCGGCGAGCTCTTCTCCCAACGTCCACTGGCGCTCTCACGCCGGGAAGGCCGGGCGAAGCCAGCGCTGACCCGCGAGCCAGGAGACCTGCCCTGATCGCAGAAGCGTCTTTCGGGCGGGGTGTCCGGGGGGATTTGCGTCGGCGGCAGGTCGTAGACCCGCACCCCCGAACCGATCCGCTCAAGCTCCCGGCTCGTCATCTCGGGGAGCGATGAATTCCATGTCCATGATGCCGAACCACGCGGTCGCAGCCGCGGCAGAGCGCTTGACGCAGACTCGTCGAGCAGTCTATCAAAATTGTAATATTGTTGCATTACAGGATCGGCCGTGCGAGGCCCTCGAGCCTCGCGACGCATGCCGTCGCTCGACGCTATCGGAGACTTCAATGCGCAGCGCCGCACGCCTTTCTTGCCTTTCGTTCGTCGCAGCCATCGGCATGTCGATGTCCGGAGCGGCCTTGGCCGCGCCGACGCAGTATCCGCTGACGCTGGAGAATTGCCGGGAGACGATAACGTTCAACCAGGCGCCAAAGCGCGTCGTGGCGGTCGGACAGACGCAGACCGAGATCCTCTACGCGCTCGGGCTCGGCGACAAGGTCGTGGGCACAGCCGTGTGGTTCAGCCCTGTCGCGAAGCCCTATGAGGCGGTCAACGCCAAGGTGAAGCGGCTTGCCGACAACGATCCGAGTTTCGAGGCCGTCGTCGCCCAGGAACCCGACCTCGTGACTGCGATGTTCGAATGGCATATCGGCCCCAACGGCATCGTCGGCAAGCGCGACCAGTTTGCGAAGCTGAAGGTGCCGACCTATGTCTCGCCCACCGACTGCGTCGGAAAGGACAATTCCGGGCCGGGCGACGGCGTCCGCACGCAGATGTTCACGATGGATCTCGTCTACCGCAATATTCGCGAGTTCGGGCAGATCTTCGACGTCTCCGATCGCGCCGAGGCGCTGGTCGCCGAATTGAAGGCCCGCGAGGACAAGGCGGTCGCTTCTGTGGCCGGTATCAAGCCGCAGGATGTCCCCGTCGTGGTCTGGTTCTCCAGCAAGGACATCAAGGGCGACGCCTTCCTGGCCGGCAAGAATGGCGTGCCTGCCTATATCCTGTCGAAGCTCGGCGCCCGGAACGTCATCACCACCAACGAGGAATGGCCGCTGGTCGGTTGGGAGACCGTCGCTTCCGCCAACCCTGCCGTCATCGTCGTGGTCAAGATGGATCGCCGGCGTTTCCCAGCAGATGACATCAATCTCAAGCTCGACTTCCTCAAGACCGACGCGGTTGCGAGCAAGCTCGACGCCAGTCGGCAGCAGCGGATCGTGATCATGGATGTCGGCGCGACCAGGGCCGGGCTTGATACGATCGACGGCATCGAGGCGCTGGCCAACGGCATCAAGAGCTTCGGCCTCACCAAGTGAGCCATGGAGTGGTTCGGCCCAACTGGTTGGCGAGGGGCGCAGTAGCGATCCTCGCCTTCGTCCTGCTGATACTCGCGATCGCGCTCGCCGTGACGATCGGCGAAATGTCGATCCCGCTTGCCACGGTCTTCAGGGCCCTGGGCAACGGGTTGTTCGATCTCGACTACCCCGTGAGCGCGATCCAGCAGGGCGTCATCTTCGACTACCGGTTGAGCCGGGCTGTGGTGGCGGCCCTCTGCGGAGGAGCGCTCGCGCTTTCGGGGGCAATCCTGCAGGCGCTGCTGCGCAATCCGCTCGCAGAGCCCTATATCCTCGGTATCTCGGCCGGAGCCTCGACGGGTGCGGTCGCGGTGATGATCCTGGGCTTCGGCGGTGCTGCGCTCAGCATATCTGGCGGTGCCTTCCTCGGCGCCATTGCTGCGCTCGCCATCGTTGCCTTGCTCGCCGCAGGGGCCGGTGGCGCGACCGACCGCGTGATCCTCGCAGGCGTCGCCGGATCGCAGCTGTTCAATGCGGCGACCGCGACGATCGTCACCACGCTGGCCAGTGCCGAACAGGCCCGCGGCGTGATGTTCTGGCTTCTCGGTAATTTCGGGGGGGTGCGCTGGCCCGATGTCTGGCTCGCTACGCCAGTGGCCTTCGCGGGCTTCGCTGTCTGCATCTTTCATACGAAGGCGCTCGATGCGTTCGCCTTCGGCGCGGATGCCGCGGCCGCGTTGGGCGTGGCGGTGACCCGCGTGCGCATCGTGCTGTTCGTGACGACGGCCGTCATGACAGCGACCATGGTCAGTATCGTCGGCACGATCGGGTTCGTCGGTCTCGTCATACCCCACGCCGCGCGCTTCCTGACGGGCCCAGCCCATGCCCGGCTGCTCCCGGCATGCCTGATCATCGGTGCAATCTTCATGATTCTTGCCGACATCCTGTCGCGGACGCTGGTGCCGCAGCAGATTCTGCCGATCGGCGTCGTGACGGCGCTGTTCGGCGCCCCGGCCTTCGCCTTCATACTCTATCGCGCGAGGCGACCGGCATGACGCTGGCCGCGCGCGACGTCCGTTGGAGCGCCGGAGGGCGCGTGATCGTGGACGGCGTGACGCTGCACGCCGAACCGGGAAAGATCCTCGGTCTCATCGGCCCCAACGGTTCGGGAAAGTCGAGCCTGTTGAGGCTGCTGTGCCGCCTGCGCAAGGTCGCAAGCGGCGTGGTGACGCTGGACGACCGCGAGATCGGCACCTTGTCGCGGCACGACCTCGCCCGGCGCCTGGCCTTTGTCGAGCAGCAGGCGACGACTGAAATCCAGCTCTCTGTGTGCGACGTCGTCAGACTCGGACGGACCCCGCATCGCGGCGCACTCGCGTCCTGGACAGCGGCCGACGAAGACGCGGTCGAGGCCGCGCTGGCACGCGTCGATATGGCCGATCGACATGACCAGTTCTGGCATACGCTATCGGGCGGAGAGCGCCAGCGCGTCCACATCGCGCGCGCACTCGCGCAAATGCCGAGTGAACTTATCCTCGACGAGCCGACCAACCATCTCGATATCCAGCACCAGCTCTCGATCCTGACCCTGATCAGGCGCCTGGGTATCACCTGCATCATGGCCTTGCATGATCTCAACCTGGCATCGCTTTTCTGCGACGAGATCGCCGTGCTGCATGAGGGCAAGCTGGTCGATGCCGGGACGCCGGAAACCGTGATGACCGAAGCGCTGATCCAGCATGTCTTCGGTGTCGCGGTCTCCATCCGCCGCGCCGCATCGGGCCGAAGGCATATCGAGTATCTGATCGAACCCTTTTGAGGCGGGAAAGTCATGACGATGCAGCGAAGCGTTGGGGCCGGCGTCACCGACTACTGGAACGCCCGTGCCCCCAAATTTGATGGTGCTGCCTCCCATGTCGCCCAGAGCGAGCTCTGGCGGGCCGTGCTTGAGGCCGCCTTCCAGGCGGATGGCCCCAAGGACGTTGTCGATCTCGGGACCGGGACGGGCGCTTGCGCCCTCCTCGCCGCGTCGCTGGGGCATCGCGTCCGCGCCTGCGACGGGTCTGCGAACATGCTGGCGGTCGCCCGTGCGGCGGCTCGGCAAGCCGGCCTCGGCATTGCGTTTCAGGACGCCACGATCGAAGCGGCCGAGATTACCGATGCGTCGGCCGATATCGTCACGCTCCGCAATGTCCTCTGGACGCTCGAGCGCCCCATTGAAGGGTTGCTGCAGGCCCACCGCATTCTGCGGCCGGGCGGTCTCGTGCTCGTGTCCGACGGGTTGTGGTCGGTGGCTCCTGAATATCGTTCCACCTATCCAGAGGAGCTTGCCGCACGCCTACCCCTGCATGATGGCTTGACGGAAGCCGCAGCACAGGACCTGCTCGCGCAAGCTGGGTTCTCCGGGGTCAGATGCTGGCAGCACCTGTTCCCCGCTTCTCCCTACCCGGGAAATGTCCCCGTATTCGTCCTGACTGCCCGCTCACTCGCTGGCTAGCCGCGCAGGCTTCAGCTCATCAATCGAGCGGGCCTCAAGCCGCGCAGGCTATTGCCCAGGAACCAGTGCCCGGCCCGAGCGAGATCTCCCGGGCGCAGTTGCCGCTCAACGGCCCGTCCGCTCTCGATCAGGGTCTGGCGCAGCACGCCCGGCAAGACACCATCGGACAGGGGCGGTGTGAGCAGGATTCCGTCCCGCTCGACGAAGATGTTGCTGCGCGTTGCTTCGGTAACAAAGCCTGCGCGGTTCTGGAAGACGGCTTCATCGGCCCCGCAATCGACGGCTGCCGCAAATGCGGTCTCGTAGATACGACGGCGCGTTGTTTTGTACCGCAGGAATGGGTCGCCTGCATCGGCCCTTGCGGCGGCGAGGACGACCTCGAGAGGCCGGTCCGGCTCGGCAGCGAGCACTGGTGCGGCGATACCGAGCACGCCGTTGCGACGGAGTTCGAGGCGGATACGGCGCAGCCCTTGCGGCGCAAAGGTCTCGACCAGCGCAGCAAGACGCGTTTCCGCCTCGTCGCGGTCGAAGCGGAAGCCGAGCGCCCTTGCCGAACGGTCGAGGCGGTCGAGATGCAGGGGCAGCCGTGCAAAACCGGTTTCTTGCGACCAGCCCAGCGTTTCGATCAGTCCGTATTCCTCGGCCAGGTCGGTCAGGACACGGGCCTTGAGCAGGCATTCGGAATACTCGTCCGCAGCACGCGAATCCGTGACGATGCCGCCGCCAACGCCATAGCGGCCGGCACCGCCCGGAAAGATCGTTGCCGTGCGGATTGCGACATTGAAGCGAAGATCGCCATCGGGCGAGATTTGCCCGATCGAACCGGTATAGAGATCGCGCGCGCCGTCCTCGAGTTCGCGGATGATCTCCATCGCACGCAGCTTCGGCGCACCGGTGATCGAGCCGCAGGGGAAGACAGCCCGCAGCAGGTCTTCGAGCGAGAGGCCGGGACGCAACCTGGATGTCACCGTCGACGTCAGCGTGTGAAATGTCGGATAGGTCTCGACCTGGAAGAGGCTTGGCACTTCGACCGACCCCATGGCGCTGATCCGTCCGAGATCGTTGCGCAGCAGGTCGACGATCATCAGGTTCTCGGCGCGTTGCTTGGGGTCGGCCTGCAACTCTTCCATAGCGGCGTGCTCCGCTGCCGGTCCGTCGCGTCGCGGTGCTGTTCCCTTCATCGGGCGCGTCGTCGCACGGCCCGATTCGACCTCAAGAAAGAGCTCCGGCGAAACCGACAGGATGCTCGCATCGTCGATGGTAACGATACCGCCATGCGCCACGGGCTGGCTCGACCGCAAGGCGGCATAGAGCGCGAGGGGATCGCCGTCGTAGCGAAAGGCGATCGGAAAGGTCAGGTTGATCTGGTAGGCGTCGCCGGCGTGAAGATAGTCCAGGACACGCTGGATCTTGGCCGCGTGCGCTGGTGCATCGAGCTGCGGACGAACAGTGCCGAGCGGCGGCGGAGGTCCCAGTGCTCCAAAGGCTTGGTCCAGCTGCGCGGCAGGGAGCTGCAGCGGCGCCCGAAACAGCCCGAACCACAGCAGGGGAAGCGCCCTCGCCTGCGGCATCGACGCGACGAGGCGTGGCTCGAAGGCGTATCCCAGCTCGTAGCTCAGGAAGCCGGCGGCATGCAGCCCCCGGGACAGGCCGTCTTCGATTCTACCGAGCGCAGACGAGATCTCCTCGGTATGGTCGCATCGAACGACCTCGACCGGCTCACAGTAGAGCTGGGCCGACGCGGCTGCCGCGAGCCGGTCCTCCAGCAGTACGAACGGGCGCCGCGTCGTGAGCATGGTGTCGATGGTAGGCGGCATCGGCGGCGTGGTTTCTGATTGGAGTATAGAGGCTGCGCTCGAAGCGGCTTCGTGGATCGTGGCGATGCCTCGCTCCGATGGCAGCCTGGAATTGTAGGCCCGATCGCGCCCCGCCGTGAGCCCGACGAGAGCCGAGCCGAATGCTCGGCGAGCGATGGCCAGGGAGCTCCGCTGCCAGCTCAGCTCCGCAGGCCGGGAGCCTCCTGGCCCGTGCTCGCGACGTATTCCGTATAGCCGCCACCATAGGTGTGAACGCCCTCGGGGGTCAGTTCGAGAACGCGGTTGGACAGTGCGGCGAGGAAATGGCGGTCGTGCGAGACGAACAGCATGGTCCCCTCGTATTGCGCCAAGGCCGTGATGAGCATCTCCTTCGTCGCGATATCCAGGTGGTTGGTGGGCTCGTCCAGCACCAGGAAGTTCGGCGGATCGTAGAGCATCTTCGCCATCACCAGCCGGGCCTTCTCGCCACCGGACAACACCCTGCACCGCTTCTCGACATCGTCGCCGGAAAAGCCGAAACAGCCGGCCAGTGCTCGCAGCGAGCCCTGCCCCGCCTGGGGAAACGAGTCTTCGAGCGACTGGAACACGGTGGCGTCACCGTTCAGCACCTCCATGGCGTGCTGGGCGAAGTAACCCAGCTTGATGGTGCCGCCCAGCGCGACCGTGCCGTCGTCCGGCTCGGTGGCCCCTGTCACCAGCTTCAACAGCGTCGATTTGCCGGCGCCGTTGATGCCCATCACGCACCAGCGCTCCTTGCGGCGCACCTGGAAATCGAGCCCGTCATAGATGCTGCGGCTGCCGTAGCGCTTGTGCACGTTCTTCAGGGTGACCACGTCCTCGCCGGAGCGCGGTGCTGGCAGGAATTCGAACTGGACTGTCTGGCGGCGCTTGGGGGGCTCGACCCTGTCGATCTTCTCCAGTTTCTTCACGCGGCTTTGCACCTGCGCGGCATGCGAGGCGCGTGCCTTGAAGCGCTCGATGAAGTTGATCTCCTTGGCGAGCATCGCCTGCTGGCGCTCGAACTGGGCCTGCTGCTGCTTCTCGCTGAGCGCGCGCTGCTGCTGGTAGAACTCGTAATCGCCCGAATAGGTCGTCAGCGCCCCGCCATCGATCTCGACGATCTTGTCGACGATCCGGTTCATGAACTCGCGGTCATGCGAAGTCATGAGCAGTGCGCCATCATAGCCCTTCAGGAAGGCCTCGAGCCAGATCAGGCTCTCGAGGTCGAGATGGTTGCTCGGCTCGTCGAGCAGCATGGCGTCAGGGCGCATGAGCAGGATCCTGGCCAGCGCGACGCGCATCTTCCAGCCTCCGGAGAGAGCACCGACATCGCCGTCCATCATCTCCTGGCTGAATCCGAGGCCGGCGAGCACCTCGCGCGCCCGCCCATCCATGGCGTAGCCGTCGAGCTCCTCGAACCGCCCCTGGACCTCGCCATAGCGCGTGATGATCTCGTCCATCTCGTCCGCGCGGGCGGGATCGGCCATGGCGGTCTCGAGCTCCTTCAGCTCGGTCGCAACGGCGCTGACCGGGCCCGCCCCGTCCATGACCTCGGAGACGGCGCTGCGGCCGGACATGTCGCCGACGTCCTGGCTGAAATAGCCGATGGTCACGCCGCGATCGACGGCCACGAGACCCTCGTCGGGCGCCTCCTGCCCCGTGATCATGCGGAAGAGCGTTGTCTTGCCGGCGCCGTTGGGGCCGACAAGGCCGACCTTCTCGCCCTTCTGGAGCGCTGCGGATGCCTCGATGAAGACAATCTGCTTGCCGTTCTGCTTGCCGATGTTCTCGAGACGAATCATGCTTCTACGGGACCAAATTTCAGGGAGGTCCCGCGCCTTTAAGCCATGGGCCGCGCCCACGGAAGGGTTTGCCTGCAATTCATTCAGCTCTTGCCGAGGATCTTCAGTGTGCCGCCAGCCAGACCTTGGTGGCGGCCGCATCGGCCTCCGATAGCTCATGTCCCGCTGCGATCACTTGCGCCTCGACCTGGGCGCCGGCTTGCCTCAGCCGCGCTTCCAGCTCCGCTGCATGCACACCAAAGGGATCGGAAGCCCCGGCCAGGATCAGGATATCCGCCCCCGCAAGATCGGTCTCCTGCGGCAGTTCGAGCACATTCATCGCGCGCAGCAGGATGGCCCGGYGGATCAGGCCGGGATGGATCTGCATCATCGCGGCAAGGAAGTTCGCGCCGTTGGAATAGCCGAGATAGGTCGTGCGTGCCGGATCCAGCGCGTAACCCTTTGTCGCACTCTCGACGAAGGCCGCGAAGGCGGCGGCCTCGGCACGAATATCGGCCTGGTCGAATTCGGTCGGCGACGATCGGCGAAACCAGCGTGCTGTGCCCTCCTCAGTGCTGCGTCCACGCACGCCGAGCAAGGTCGCTTCCGGCGCGATCCGGTGCGCCAGCGGCATCAGATCCGCCTCGTTGCCGCCGGTGCCATGGAGCAGCACGAGAGTGCTGCCGTCCGTCGTTGCGGGCACATGGAAACGGTGCACGAAGGGCAGATCGCGATAGGTCATGCGCGGTTCTCCCGGCAGGGAGAATTGCGGCAGCACGACACGGATCTCGGAAGCCCGGCTGCCATCGGATGGAGGAACCATCAGGCTGGTTCCAAGCCTGTCCTCGGGCTCGTCGACCGTAAATCCCGGGCCGTCGCTCGCCAGTTCTATCAGGGTGCCGCCGGGTTCGCGGACATAGAGAGAGGTGAAGTATTTTCTGTCGTGAAGCGTGGTGACCGAGGAATTGAGGCGTGCCAGAGAACTTTCGATGGCCTTCACTGCGGCCTCGTCCCTCGCCCGGAAGGCGACATGGTCCGCGATGCCCGTGCCTGGAGCTCCGGGCCAGAACCCGCCGGCATCGCGGATATCGAGGACATCGCCACTATCGGACACCATGCGCTGAACAGCGGTCGTGGCCGCGGCTGGCCGGTAGCCGAAGCGTGCGACGAAGGCGGCCGTTTCCTCCCGCGTTTCAGACAGGATGGTTGCGCCGCGAACCCGGCGGATCGCATCCTCGGGTGCGATCCCGGGCGCCTGCCATGGCGCCGCGGCCGCCATATCCGTACCCACGAGCTTCACGATCACCCCGTCGGGGTCGCGCAAACGCAAGACGGGCTCGCCGAATTCCTGCTTCGGTCCCTCAGTGGGCACACGCTGCGTCAGTGCCCGCGTCAGCCAGAAGCCGATGCTCGCCGGTGGCACGGCCAGCGCGATCTCGCTCACCTGCCCATGTCCGACCCGACCTGGCGAGCCGTCCTGCCAGACGAGAAAGGTGACCAGCGAGCCAGGCGAACCCAGGCGGTCGCCGTAGAACAGGTGGAGTTGCTCCGCATCCTCGTAGCCACCGGTCTGCTTGACGAGGCGCAGGCCGAGGAAGCCGACATAGAAATCGACATTGGCCTGCGCATCGCGGGTGATCAGCGTGAGGTGGTGGATGCCTCCGGTCATGTCGTCTCCTCAGACAGGTCCCGCCTCGGCCATAAGATAAGCTCAGGCTTGCAAGCGCGCGCTTTACGGAGCCGCGCGGCGATAGGCGAAGTAGCGCCCTTCCGGGATACCATCGGGGAGCGAAACGGCAACCAGTGCAGGATGCTCGAGATCGGAGCCGCTGATGATGAGTGCATCGTCCTGCGCGAGTGCGGCAACATGCTCCGGCAACCAGGCCAGATGGATACGGTCGCGTTCCGACACACCTGTTGTGGCGTCGACATGGATCAGCGCGGCATTGCGGCCATGCCGCTCCACGAAGTCCGGTAGCGTCTTTGCCATGTCGCCGAGCACCAGCGCGCTCTCCGGAGGCATCGAACGCGGATTGGCCGTGGCCTCACGGTCGAAGGCATAGATCTCCCGCTTCGGCAGGATTTCGCGCAGATGATCGTATGTGCGGCCATTGCCGAGGCCAAGCTCGAGCACGAGCCCATTGCGGTTGGTGACGGAGTCTGCCGCCCAGTCGAGGATGCGGCGCTGGGCTTCGAGGCGGCGGATAAAACTGTCGAGGCGGCTCATGAAAAGCATCTGTCTCCGGCATCGGCGCAATCGCAATTGCGGGCTTCGCATCGGCCAAATGGCTTGCTTGTCATTTGCTGCGGCCGATGCCCTAATCCATTTAGATGCATACAGAATGCCGCAATGGCATCGCGTCAATGGCCATCAAGAGCCTGGTTTCGTTTCAGGGAGGACGAGCATTCATGAACAAGTCTAGCTGGCTCATCGCGCTTGCGGTATCCGCGGGTTTCGGCGTGGCGGCCACTGCTCCGGCGCAGGCCCAGGCCCAGGCCTGGCCGCAGAAACCCATCACCTTCATCGTGCCATTCCCGGCCGGCGGCGGCACCGATGCCTTTGCCAGGCCGATCGCCGCCCAGCTCGAGCAGCAGCTCGGGCAGCGCATCATCATCGACAATCGTGGTGGCGCCGGCGGCACCGTGGGCGCTTCGGCAGCGGCGCGGATGGCTCCGGATGGCTACACCTTCTTCGTTGGGGCCGCGCATCATGCGATTGCGCCTGCGCTCTATCCGAAGCTCGACTACAATATCCAGACCGATTTTGTTCCGGTTGGGGTCATCGCCCAGCCGCCCCAGGTCGTCGTCGTCCATCCGGGCAAGGTCCAGGCCAAGACGCTGGCCGAGCTGATCGACTACGCCAGGAAAAATCCGGACAAACTCAACTACGCATCAGCCGGAAACGGCACGACGCACCATCTTGCAGGTGAACTCTTCAAGCTCGTCACCAAGACCAACCTGACCCATGTTCCCTACCGCGGCGCCGGACCCGCGATGCAGGATCTGGTCGCTGGCCAGGTCGATGTGATGTTCGATGGGCTTGGCTCCTCGGCCGCACAGGTGCAAAGCGGTGCGCTGCGTGCCCTGGCGGTCGCCGCCCCGGCGCGCTCGGATGCCATTCCGGACGTGCCGACCGCCAAGCAGGCCGGCCTTGACGGCTACGAGGTCGCGACCTGGTACGCCATCTGGGCGCCGAAGAACACGCCGGACGACATCGTGACGCGCATGCGCGGCGAGATCGAGAAGGCGCTGAAGGCTCCGATGATCACCGAGGCCTGGAAGAAGAACGGCTCCACGATTCCTGCGATCTACGGAGCCGATTTCGGCAAGTTCGTCACAGCGGAAGTGGCGCGCTGGGGCAAGGTCGTCGACGACGCCAAGATCAAGCTCGACTGAAGCGCCCTTCCCGGAAGTGGCGATCAGCTTTCGTCGCCCGCGCCGTCGATCACGGCGCGGGCGATTGTCATCGTAAAGCCAGCCCGGGCGAGCGCCGCGAGATCCTTCTGGCGGTTCTCGGCACGGTCCCTGCGGCTCCAGGGCCCAAGCCGCTTGCGTCGGGCGGCGATCCGCGCCGCAGCCAGTTCCTCATCCTCGGTGGCGCGGCTCACCTCCGCGACCAGCTCGCGTCCGACGCCCTTGGCCGCAAGTCGCGCGGCAACGGCGCGGGCGGACTGCCCCTTTCGGCGCAAGGTTGCCGCCCTTCCTTCCGCAAAGCGCTTGTCATCGACCAGCCCTGCCGCAACGCAGCGCGCCACCGTTTCATCGATGAGTGCGGCGAAGGATCGGGGTTCGTCGCCATGGTGGCGGCAGCTCATCATCACCTTGCGTTGAAGGACGCGCTGCAACTGCCCGGCAGGGGCCGAGTAGCGCTCAAGATAATGCATCGCCGCTCGCTGCAGATAATCGGCGCTGATCCGCCGTGGCGGTTTGCGCGGACTGGCGCTGTGCGGGGCGCCGGCCCCATTGGTAGCGCTCATTCTAGTCCAGACCAGGTTTCGATCGTGCCGACTTGATCGATGAACGCCGGTCCTTGCTTTGCAGGCGGCGCTCCTTCGATGCCTTTGTCGGCTTGGTCGGCCGGCGTGTTTCGGGGCGGACCGCGGCCTCGCGGATCATGTCCAGCAGGCGCTCCAACGCCTCCTCGCGATTGCGCTTCTGGCTCCTCTGCGCCTGGGCGACGATGACGATGACGCCGTCCTGCGTCAGCCTGCTGCCCGCGATTTTCATCAGCCGGATCGCCACATCATTCGGCAGGGACGGAGATCGGCGCGCATCGAACTTCAACTGGACTGCGCTCGATACCTTGTTGACGTGCTGTCCTCCTGGCCCGGAGGAGCGCACGAAACTCTCCTCGAGCTCGCTCTCGTCGAGGGTAATGGACGGGGTGACTTGAATCATGGGAGGACGGTAGCTCAACCTCCGGAGAATTGCAGCGTTGAAGCCCTCTCGCGATATTGCCCGGCTGATCGAGATCATGGCGGCGCTAAGGACGCCCGGCACCGGCTGCCCCTGGGATCTGGAGCAGGACTTTGCTTCGATCGCCCCTTATACGGTCGAGGAGGCCTATGAGGTCGCCGACGCGATCGCGCGCGGCGACAAGATCGATCTCAAGGACGAACTCGGGGATTTGCTGCTGCAGGTGGTCTTCCATTCGCGCATGGCCGAGGAAGAGGGCTCCTTCTCCTTTCCCGATGTGGTCGAGGCGATCACCAGCAAGCTGATCCGCCGCCACCCGCATGTCTTCGGCGATGCGCGAGACCTCTCGCCGGCCGAGGTCAAGGCGCTCTGGCACCGCATCAAGGCACAGGAGAAGGCCGACAAGGCCGCAGCCCACCGCGCTGCCGGGCTGCCCGAGGCCAGCGAGGACAGGGGTGTTCTCGCCGGCGTTCCCCATACATTGCCCGCTCTCACCCGTGCCTGGAAGCTCCAGGCCAAGGCCTCGACCGTCGGATTCGACTGGAACGATGCCAGGCTCGTTCTGGACAAGATCCGCGAGGAAACGGCGGAGATCGAGGAGGCCCTTGCCGGTGGCAGCAAGGAGGCCATCCGGGAGGAGATCGGAGACCTGCTCTTCGTCGTTGCCAACCTGGCGCGTCATGTCGATGCCGACCCCGAAGGGTGCCTCAACGCGGCCAACATCAAGTTCGAACGCCGATTCCGGGGGATCGAAGACGCCCTTGCCGCCGAGGGCCGGGACGCGAAGGATGCGACGCTCGACGAGCTGGAAGCGCTCTGGCAGGCGGTAAAGCGCATGGAAAAGGCGAAGGCCGGCGCTGGCTAGAGCGTCGGCCCGAAAGGTGGATTGCGGTTTTCGGGAAAGCCGATGCAAACACGGAAGGTCAGATCACCGGACCCGATGTGATATCCGGTCCGGTAGTCTAACCTTGGCGTTCTGCCTGGGGAAAACGCGCCCCAAACGCCCCTTCCCGCTCCGGCGGGAGCCGCACGGTTAAGGCGAGGGCGCCGTCCTCCGCATCCTCGCGGCTGAGGACCTCGCCATTGCTGTGCAGCCAGGCAAGCGACTTGCCGTCGCCGGGCTCGAGCGTGAGCCGGTAGACCGGCCGGCTGCGCGCGATGCGGGTTTCGATCGCGTCGGTCAGGCGGTCAACGCCTTCGCCCGTCAAAGCTGAAACCAGGACGGGACGTGACGCAACCGGCCTGAGCTCTGCCAGCGCAAGCTGCCGGTCGTGCTCGTCTCCGACGAGCAGGTCGGCCTTGTTCCAGACCTCGACGACCCGCTGTCCATCATCGGGATCGATGCCGAGGTCCCTCAGGATGGCCTGCACATCGGCAGCCTGCGCCTGCGTATCGTCATGAGCGAGGTCGCGCACATGCAGCAGCACATCGGCTTCGATCGCATCCTCAAGCGTGGCCCGGAAAGCCGCGATGAGCTGGGTCGGCAGGTCCGAGATGAAGCCGACGGTGTCTGATAGCATGATGCGGGCACCATGCGGCAGCTTGATTGCGCGCGCGGTCGGGTCGAGCGTCGCAAACAGCATGTCCTGGGCCAGGACGTCGGCCGAGGTCAGTCGATTGAACAGCGTCGACTTTCCAGCGTTGGTGTAGCCAACCAGCGCAACAACCGGGTAAGGCACACGTTTCCGGCTGGCACGATGCAGTGAGCGAGTACGTTTCACTGTATCGAGATCGCGCTCGATCTTGGTCATCCGCTCCTGGATGACGCGCCGGTCGGCCTCGATCTGCGTCTCGCCGGGACCGCCAAGGAAGCCGAAGCCGCCACGCTGGCGTTCCAGGTGGGTCCAGGACCGCACCAGGCGGCTCTTCTGGTAATTGAGGTGGGCGAGTTCGACCTGCAGCGCGCCCTCCTTGGTGCGGGCGCGCCGTCCGAAGATCTCAAGGATCAGGCCGGTTCGGTCGATGACCTTGCAGCCCCAGGCCTTTTCAAGATTGCGCTGTTGCACCGGCGACAGCGCGCAATCCATCACGACGAGGCCGATCTCCTCGTTGGTGATGCGCTCGGCGATCTCTTCGACCTTGCCCTTGCCCAGATAAGTCGCCGGTCTCAGCGCCGTCAGCAGCGCAGAGATGGGCTCCACCACGAAAAGATCGATCGCAGCCGCAAGTCCCACCGCCTCGTCCAGCCGCGCGGCGAAGGAGCGTTGATTTGCATCCGCCGCCGCGCCGCGGCGCTGCAGGTAAGGGCCGATGACGAAGGCACGGGTATTGGCCGCGATGTCGCGCTCGATCTCGTCGAGTGGCTTCACCCCGGCCGGTACGTCGTCCGTGCCCGAGCGCCCTGCCACGGCCTCAGGCCTTGTCCGTTTCCTCAGGCTCGAAGAGCTGAACCGGATGGCCGGGCATAATCGTCGAGATGGCATGCTTGTAGACGAGCTGCGAATGTCCGTCGCGACGGAGCAGCACGCAGAAATTGTCGAACCAGGTGACGACGCCCTGCAGCTTCACGCCGTTGACGAGGAAAATCGTCAGCGGAATTTTCTGCTTGCGGACGTGGTTGAGGAAGGTGTCCTGAAGGTTTTGAGCCCGCTCTGCGGCCATGTTCAGCCCCTGTTGTTGGGATCGCGCTTCGGGTTGCGTTGGCGATCCAATTCGTTCCGTTCAGCGTCCGGCCGAGCGCCGGGGCATTTCGGAACACCGATAGGTCATTAGACCGCGTGCATATGCTGCAATGCAAGTGGTTCGACAGGCGTGCGCAGCAGAAAGTCCTGCGTTCGACGCAGGCGCACATGCAGATCGCGCCTGCCTCTCCGTCAGCCGACCCCGAGCGACTTCAGCTTGCGGTGCAGGGCTGAGCGCTCCATGCCGATAAATTCGGCCGTGCGTGAGATATTTCCGGAGAAGCGAGCGATCTGTGCGATCAGATACTCGCGCTCGAAAATCTCGCGCGCATCGCGCAGTGGCAGGCTCATCAAGCGTTCGCCGCCAGACCCCGACGGCGTCGTCGGCACCATGGCGCCCACCTCGGCGGGCAGCATCTCGATGGTGATGTCGGCGCTCGGATCCCCCTTGGTCAGAATCATCAGCCGTTCGACATTGTTGCGCAGTTCGCGGACGTTACCAGGCCATTCATGCGACTGCAGAACCGCCATCGCGTCGCCGCCGATTCTGCGCTTCGGCAGGCCGGTCGCGACCGAGATCTGGTCCATGAAGAACTCGATCAGTTCTGGCACGTCCTCGCGCCGCTCGGAGAGTGACGGCACGCGCACCGGCACCACGCTCAGCCGATGATAGAGATCCTCGCGGAAGCGCCCGTCGGCGATCAACTGGGCGAGATCGCGGCTGGTCGATGAAATGATGCGGACGTCGACATGGACGCGCGTCGCGCCGCCGACGCGCTGAAAATTCTGATCGACGAGAACGCGCAGGATACGGTTCTGCGTCTCTCGCGGCATGTCGCCGATTTCGTCGATATAGAGCGAACCGCCATGAGCTTCCTCGAGCGCCCCGACCCGGCGGGAGCGGCCCTCCCCGCCCTCGACGCCAAAGAGCTCCTCCTCCATCGTTTCCGGCGTGATCGTCGCTGCGTTGATGACGATGAAGGGGCCGGTCGACCGGCTGGAGGCCTCGTGCAGGGTCCGGGCGGCCAGCTCCTTGCCGCATCCGGGCTCGCCGGTGATCAACACGCGCGCATTGGTGGGCGCGACGCGGTCGATGGTCTGGCGCAACTGGTTGACGACGGTCGACTTGCCGACGATCCGGCTTGCCTGCACCGAGCGCGTCTTCAGTTCGCGCACTTCGCGCCGCAGTCGCGACGCTTCGAGCGCGCGCTCGGCGACCAGGATCAGCCGGTCGGCCTTGAACGGCTTCTCGATGAAGTCATAGGCACCGCTCTTGATGGCGGACACCGCGGTTTCGATGTTGCCGTGACCGGAGATCATCACCACCGCAAGGTCCGGATGACTCTCCTTGATCAGGTCGAGCACCTGCAAGCCGTCGAGCCGGCTGCCCTGCAGCCAGATGTCGAGAAAGACCAGGTTCGGCCGGCGGGCCGCGATCGCCGCCAGAGCCTCGTCCGCCGATCCCGCCTTGCGCGTGCGGTAGCCCTCGTCCTCGAGCAGGCCGGAAACCAGTTCCCGGATGTCGACTTCGTCGTCTACGACCAGAATGTCAGCGCTCATTCCTGAGTTCCGTTCTGCTTGTTCATGGCGATATCGGCGGGCTTGCCACCGGCTTCGGCATCATCGGGTTGCTGCTCCGGCCCGGCTTCGGGGAACCAGAGCCTGACGCGCGCGCCGCGTCCGCCTTCATGGACGTCCGGTCGGTCGAGCAGTTCGATGCCCCCCCCATGGTCCTCGAGGATCTTGCCGACGATCGCGAGACCGAGCCCGGTGCCGCCCTCGCGTGTCGTCATATAGGGTTCTAGCAGCTTCTGGCGCTGATCGATGGGCAGGCCTTTGCCGTTATCGATGACGTCGACGATGATCAAGCCATCGTCGCGACGCTGGAAAGAGACATCGATCCTGCCGGGGCCGCGTTGGTCCATCGGCAAGGCTTCGATCGCTTCGGTGGCGTTCTTGATGACATTCGTGAGCGCCTGGGACATCAGCCGGCGGTCGAACTGCGCCAGAACAGGCTCCGCCGGCAGATCCTCCGACAGCGTCAGCTCCGGATTGCCGACACGCATCAGGAAGACGATCTGGCGCACCGTCTCGACGATGTCCTCACGCTCCAACGAGGGCTTCGGCATGCGCGCAAAGGAGGAGAACTCGTCGACCATGCGCCGGATATCCTCGACCTGGCGCACGATCGTCGCCGTGCATTGCTCGAAGATCTCCTTGTCGTCGACGATCACGCGCCCGAACTTGCGCCGGATGCGCTCGGCCGAGAGCTGGATTGGTGTCAGCGGATTCTTGATTTCATGGGCAATGCGCCGTGCGACGTCGGCCCAAGCCGCCGTGCGCTGCGCCGAGACCAGATCGGTTATGTCATCCAGCGTCACGACAAGACCTGCGCCAGCTCCCTCGCCTTCACGCACGGCGCGGACATTGACCATGCGGTCATGGCCGGCACGCGTGATCGCAATCTGACCGGAGCTTTGTCTCTGCCGATTATGCAGCGCTTCGGCAACGAATCCTGCGATTTCGGGGGCGACCTGACCGATCGGCTCGCCCAGCAAGCGGCCGCCAGCGCCAAGCAGTATCTCCGCCGAGCGGTTCATGATGGTGATGTGGCCGTCGGCATCGAGGCCGAGCACGCCGGAGGATACACCCGACAGGACCGTTTCGGTGAAGCGCCGTCGTCGATCGATAACTTCGCTGGCCGTGACCAGCCCGTCGCGCTGCCGGCGCAGCTCCGCCGTCATCTTGTTGAAGGTTTCACCGAGATGGGCAAGGTCGCCCTCCGATCGTCGTATCGGGACCTGGACATAGAAATTGCCGCTGGAGACCTGGTCGGTCGCGTGGATCATGCGTCGGATCGGCGCCACGAGCCCGTTGGCGAAACTGAGTCCGATCCAGATCGCCGAAAGCAGCAGGATGACGGCGATCAGGGCATACATCGAGGCAAAGGCGATCTGCACGCCCTTCCGGCGTGCATCGATCGAGAGATACTCGACGGCGGCGCCACGGGCGACGGCCGGAAACTCGACGGCGAGCGGGTTCACCTCACGGGCGACATAGAGGAAAGCGTTGTCGTAGGTCGGCAGCTTGACCAGCGCGCCGAAGATGCGCCCGGTCGAGGGCAGCACGCAGATCGGCTCGGGCGAGGATTGCGCATCCTCGAACGCGGCTTCATCGGGTTTTGGCGCATCGCGCAGCACATCGATATTCGCCCTGACGAGGACCGTCGCCGGCGGGCGCATGATCGTGGCGACCGGCACGCCAAGCGCCGTGGCACGGGCTGTCAGGAAGTTCTCGAACCATTTGCGGTCGGCATCGAAGGCAGGTTTCGCCCGCGTCAGATCGTCCGCCAGCACACGGATTTCGCGGCCGAGCGACTGGCACTGGCCCGCCGCATAGGCGTCGGCGACCTCGACCGATTTGAAGATGGCATCGCGCATCCGATCCGAGAACCAGGGCTCGAGGCCGCGTTCGATGGTAACGGTCGCGATCACCGCCACGAGCACCGCCGGCAAGGCGGCAATGATGCTGAACAGGCCGACGATGCGGACATGCAACCCGGCGGCCGCAGCCCCGGCACGCCTTGCCCGGATCAGCACCGCCGTCTCGAATGCGACGATGATCAGCAGCAGCAGGATCAGGAAGCCGTTGAGCACGAAGACGCCGATGACGACCTCGTGCACCGGCACGATGGGAGTCGCGCCGGACAGGACGAGGAACGTCACCAGTGCCGAGACGAGCGCGAACACGACGACGAGGGCCCCGAGCCAGCCCGAGACGCGTCGCGGCGTATCCTCGCCACGCGGCGTGATCCTGATATCGCTGATGGAGGCGGTCACTCTGTCTCAACAACTCCGCGAAAGCCGGACGCAAGGGTGCCCGGCTCGGCGCACTGATGCGCCGCCGCAACGGTGTTGTCAAAATATGACATATGAAAGGCAGGAAACCGCTGCCCCGCCTTACAAAGGCTCAGCGTGGCGAGCGGACCACCTGCATGTCGAGTTCCCGAATCTTCTTGCGCAGGGTGTTGCGATTGAGCCCGAGCAGCTCGGCTGCGCGGATCTGGTTGCCGCGGGTTGCGGCAAGCGCAGCGGCGATCAATGGCGGTTCGACCTCGCGCAAGATACGGTGATAGAGGCCGGGTGGCGGGATATTGTCGCCGAACCCGCCGAAATACTGACCGAGATGACGCTCGACCGAACCGGACAAGGTCTCCGCCCGCTCCGGCCCCGAGCTATGGGCGAAGCTCGAGGTTGCGGAGGCCGGCTGCAGTTCGGCCTCGACGATCGGTGCGGTGATCGTCTCCTGTGGATAGAGGGCAGCGAGGCGCCGGACGAGATTTTCCAGTTCGCGGACATTGCCCGGCCAGCGATAGCGCCGCATCACGTCCATCGCTTCCGAATCGATCTGCTTGCGCGGCAACCCTTCCTTCTCGACCAGCGAGAAGAAGTGCCGAACGAGATCCGGAATGTCTTCGACCCGCTCGCGCAGCGGCGGCAGCCTGATCGGCACGACGTTGAGCCGGAAGAACAGATCCTCGCGGAACAGTCCCTGCGCGATCGAGATACGCAAATCCTTGTTGGTCGCCGCCACGATCCGGACATTCGTCCTGATCGGCGTGCGTCCACCGACCGTCGTGTATTCGCCCTGCTGCAGCACTCGCAGGAGCCGCGTCTGGGCCTCCATCGGCATGTCACCGATTTCGTCGAGGAAGAGCGTGCCGCCCTCGGCTTGCTCGAAGCGGCCGGAAGAGCGGGTGAGTGCGCCGGTGAAGGCGCCCTTCTCATGGCCGAACAGTTCGGATTCGATCAGGTCCTTCGGAATGGCGGCCATGTTGATGGCGACGAAGGGACCGTTGCGGCGCTTGCCGTAATCGTGGAGCGCGCGGGCAACCAACTCCTTGCCTGTGCCGGACTCGCCGTTGATCATCACGGTGAGATCGATCGGCATCAGCCTCGCGAGCGCCCGGTAGACGTCCTGCATGGCGGGCGAACGGCCGATCAGCGGAATGTCATCGGGTTCGGCCGCGGCATTGGCACGTCCGCCATCGCCGCGCGGCCGCGAGAGGGCTCTCCCGACGATCGCGACGAGTTCCTTCAGATCGAAGGGCTTCGGCAGATATTCATAAGCGCCGCGCTCGGACGCCTTGATCGCGGTCATGAAGGTGTTCTGCGCGCTCATCACGATGATCGGCAGGTCGGGTCTCACCCGCTTGATGCGCGGCAGCAGATCGAAGGCGTTCCCGTCGGGCATCACCACGTCGGTGATGATGAGATCGCCCAGCCCTTGCGCTGCCCAGGTCCAGAGTGTCGCCGCCTGTCCTGTCGTCCGGACCTCGTACCCGGCCCGCGCGAGGGCCTGGTTGAGCACCGTGCGGATCGCGGCGTCGTCGTCGGCGATAAGAATGTTACCGGTGGGCATTCAATTATCCTGTGAACCTCAAGCGCTCCGTGTGGGACGCGCTTCATGCAGGGGCAGAAGAATCCGGAATGTCGTGCGCCGCGGCACAGACTCGCATTCGACGATTCCGCCGTGGTCGCCGATCACCTTCGCTACGAGTGCAAGTCCAAGGCCACTGCCCTGAGCCTTGGTGGTGACGAAGGGATCGAACAGATGCGGCAGCAGGTCGTGAGGCACGCCGGGGCCGTTGTCGCGGATGCCGATCTCCAGCGGTAGTGCGATCCGGCTTGCCGAGCCGGCATGCTGCATGCGGATGCCGGGGCGATAGGCCGTGGTCAGTGTGATCTCGCCATCAATCGCATGTTCACCAATGGCTTCCGCCGCATTCTTCATCAGGTTCAGCAGAACCTGGACCAGCTGATCTCGGTTGCCGGCGACCGGCGGCAGTGAAGGGTCGTAAACCTCGTTGAAGCGGATGTGCCTGGCAAAGCCCGATTGGGCCAGCCGTTTCACATGGTCCAGCACGTCATGGACATTGACCGGCCCGCGCTCACTCGGGCGTTCATCGCCAAACAGCTCGACACGCTCGACAAGCTTCACGATCCGGTCGGCCTCGTCGCAGATCAGCTGGGTCAGCATCCGATCGCTGTCAGGCACCGAGGCTTCAAGAAGCTGCGCCGCACCACGAATGCCGGAGAGCGGGTTCTTGATCTCGTGTGCGAGCATCGCGCCGAGCGCGGTGATGGAGCGGGCTGCTCCTCGATGCGTCAGCTGTCTGTCCATTTTTTCGGCAATTGTTCGTTCTTGCAGCATCAGCACGACGGCTTCGCTCTGATTGGGCAAGGGCGAGGCAAAAACATCGACGATGCGCTCGATGCCGATCCGGGGCGAGCCCAGATCCAGCCGGTACTCGGTGACGCTGGCGCCGCGCCGCTGCACATCCTCCACCAGGGACAGCACGGGGGAGCCAAAGGCGATCACATCGTCGAGACGCTGGCGCTTGAGCACGACCACGCTCGACTGGAAGAAGTCTTCAGCCGCCGTGTTGGCGTAAAGAATGCCGTGCCCTTCGCCGATGACGAGCACCGGCATGGGCAGGACATTCAGCGCCTGCATTTCCACCATATCGAGCAAGGTCAGATCCCGCTCATCGCCAACCTCGTCGGCAAACGCCATCGCCATACGCAATCGTCCTCGCTCAGGCTGCCTCGCGGCTGCATTCAGTGGAAAACAAGGCAGCCAGCGCGCGCAGGGCCTGATGAGGATCATCCGTGGTCAAGAGCGCGCGACGTTGTTCGGGGTCGGGGGCGCAGCCGGTTGCGACCGCCTCATCGGCATAGGCGGCCAGATGCTTACGGGCATGACGCACGCCCTGCTCGCGGCCGAGCAGGGCCAGCAGGCCCTCGTAGTGTTCCTGCGCGACCGCATGCTTCTGTGCTGCGCTCAACTCCGTCACCTGGCGTCCGGCAAGTGCGTCGCCCACCGCGCCGACAAGCCAGGGCCGCCCCAGAGCCGCGCGTCCGACCATGACGAAATTCGCGCCCGAGCGCTCAAGGCATGCCTCGGCATCGGCGACGCCATGAATGTCGCCATTGGCAACGAGCGGGAAATCACCGGTTTCGCGCACGGCCTGAATCGCGCGCCAGTCGGCGACACCCTTGTAGAATTGCTGCCGCGTGCGGCCATGGACCGTGATCATCGCGGCGCCGGCGGATATGGCGCGGTGCGCCAGCTCGGGCGCGTTGCGGGACGCGTCATCCCAGCCGAGCCGCATTTTCACCGTCACCGGAATGTTCACGGAACTGACCGCCGCCTCGACAAGCGAAAGCGCATGGTCGAGATCGCGCATCAGCGCCGAACCGGCCCAGCCGCCCGTCACGCGCTTGGCGGGGCAGCCCATATTGATGTCGACGATCTGCGCCCCGGTTGCTTCGGCCAGCCGGGCAGCCTCTCCGAGCCAGTGCGGATCGCAGCCGGCAAGCTGGACGACATGCGGGAAGACCGCTGCCCCCTCGGCGCGCAACCGGGCCTCTTCGCTGCCGCGCACGAATTCGTCGGATGCGACCATTTCTGAGACGACGAGCCCCGCACCGAATCGCGCAGCGATGCGACGCATCACGACGTCGGTGACGCCCGACATCGGCGCCAGAAAGGCTCGGGAGGCGATCGCAACCCCGGCAATGCCGGAGAGTTCGTCGCCCGATTTTGAGGCAATATCCATTGTGGCTATTTATTGGACATTGCTGCATCAGCGCAAGGGATTTCGAACCAATGCTGCAATGCAATATCGACGCAGCCCGGAACGGATGGTCGCAGCGCTTCGCGCCGCACTTGGCGATTGCATAACCGGCGACTATCAACCGGGCTCTAGCTGGAGCCTTGCCGTGTCGTCCGAAACAGTGACAAGTCTTCCGTCGGTGGCGGCCCTCGTCGTTGCGGCGGGGCGCGGCCTGCGTGCCGGCGGAGACTTGCCAAAGCAATATCGCCTTCTCGCCGGCCTGCCAGTCCTGCGGCGAACCCTGCTTCCATTGCTGGCTGAGCGGGCAATATCCCATGTCGTGGTCGTCATCGGGACCGGTGATGAGGCCTGCTATGCCGATGCTGTCGCAGGCTTCTCGTCCGGCAAGCTGCTCGGCCCGGTCACGGGGGGCGCGACCCGGCAGGACTCGGTGCGACTTGGCCTGCGGGCATTGGCAGCATCAGGATTCGAGGGAACCGTGCTGGTCCATGATGCAGCCAGACCGTTCGCGTCCCGAAACTTGATCGAGCGCGCAATCGAAGCCGCGCAGAGCGGTTCGGCTTCTATCCCTGCCCTGCCGGTCACCGACACGATCAAGCGTGTGGACGGCAAGGGACAGATCATCGAGACACCGCCGCGCGACCAGCTCGTCAGCGTGCAGACGCCCCAGGCCTTTGCCTTCCGCTCGTTGCTGGCAGCCCATGAGGCGGCAGCCGCCGCAGCTGTCACCGGTCTCACCGACGATGCCGCCCTGATCGAATGGGCGGGCCATGCGGTCACGACCTTCCCTGGAGAGGCCATGAACGTGAAGCTGACGCATCCCGAGGATTTTGTGCTGGCGGAAGAGAGGCTCCGCAGGCAGCTGACCACCCGGGTCGGTACCGGCTATGATGTCCACGCCTTCACCGATGGCGATCATGTCTGGCTCGGTGGTGTCCGCATTCCGCACTCGCGCGGTGTGCGAGCCCATTCCGACGGCGACGTTGCGTTGCACGCCTTGACCGATGCCATTCTCGGGGCGCTGGCGGATGGCGATATCGGCACGCATTTCCCGCCGAGCGATCCGCAATGGCGCGGGGCCTCATCCGACCGCTTTCTCGCATTTGCCGCCGAGCGCGTCAGCGGGCGCGGCGGCGTGATCGACCATCTCGATCTCAGCATCGTTTGCGAGGCACCGAAGGTCGGCCCCTATCGCGAGCAGATTCGGGCGCGGATCGCCGAAGTCACGGGTGTGCGGCTTGACCAGGTTGGGCTCAAGGCGACGACATCGGAACGCATGGGCTTTACCGGTCGCGGCGAAGGGCTGGCGGCCTTGGCAACAGCCACGCTGCGCCTGCCCAACGACGAGTAGGGGCAACCACCATGTTCGATTCCGAGATCACCGCACTGGCCATCGACGTTCTGACGATCTGCCGTGATCGTGGACTGAGCGTCGCGACGGTCGAGTCCTGCACAGGTGGGCTCGTCTCGGGCGCACTGACCGCAATCCCGGGCTCGTCGGACGTCGTCAATGGCGGGCTGGTGACCTATTCGAACGCCGCCAAGACTGCATTGGCAGGCGTGAGTGCGACGCTGATCGACAGCTACGGTGCGGTCAGCGAGCCGGTTGCCCGCGCCATGGCGGAGGGCGGCCGCGCGGTGCTCAAGGCCGATCTCTCCGTCGCGGTCACCGGCGTTGCCGGGCCGGGCGGAGGCAGCGCCGCCAAACCCGTCGGGCTCGTCCATTTCGGCTGCGCGTCAACCGCGTTGACCACGCATCGGGAAAAGCGCTTCGGCGATCAGGGGAGAGACGAAATCCGCCGCCTCTCGGTCATCGAGGCGCTCGAGATGCTCAAGCAGGCGGCGCTGAGCCATCGGTGACCGTGGTCCGGGCACGGCCATAGACCAGGTCGGCCCGCCTCTCGAAAGCCTCGGCGAACTTGCGAAAGGCCTTGTCGAACATCGTACCCATCAGCAGGCCGAGCATGCGGCTGGCGAACTCATAGGAGATGAAGAAGGCGATCTCGCAGCCTCCGTCCATCGCCTTGAAGCTCCAGCGGTTCTCGAGATGTCGGAACGGGCCGTCGACATACTCGACAAGGATCTTCAGGTTGGCAGGATCAAGCGTGACACGACTGGTGAAGGTCTCGCGGATCGCCTTGTAGCCGACCGTCATGTCGGCCATCAGCACCTCGCCGCCGCCTTCGCGCGGCGTCCGGCGTCGTACCACCAAGCCTTCGCAAAGCGGCAGGAACTGGGGGTATTTCTCGACATCCGCCACGAGCGCGAACATCCGCTCCGGCGAGTGCTTCACCCGGCGGGTGCTGTTGAACATCGGCATGAGATGCTACGCGCTCAACCGCCGAGCTTGGCTGCGCGGGCGTCCCTCAACCGCGCGAAATCCTCACCCGCGTGATGCGAGGACCGCGTCAGCGGCGTCGAGGACACCATCAGGAAGCCCTTCACATAGGCGATCGCCTCGAAACCCTTGAATTCGTCGGGCGTGACGAAGCGGATCACCGCGTGATGTTTGCGCGAGGGCGCGAGGTATTGGCCGATGGTCATGAAATCGACGTCGGCCGAGCGCAGGTCGTCCATCAGCTGAAGGATCTCGTTCCGCTCCTCGCCGAGACCGACCATGATGCCGGACTTGGTGAAGATGGTGGGGTCGAGTTCCTTCACACGCTGCAGCAGGCGCAGCGAATGGAAGTAGCGCGCGCCGGGGCGCACCTTCAGGTACTTGCCGGGCACCGTTTCGAGATTGTGGTTGAACACGTCCGGCTTGGCCGCGACCACCACTTCGAGCGCGCCGGGCTTGCGCAGGAAATCCGGCGTCAGGATTTCGATCGTCGTGCCGGGCGAAGCCTCGCGGATCGCGCGGATCACGCGGGCGAAATGCTCCGCACCACCGTCATCGAGATCATCGCGGTCGACCGAGGTGATGACGACATGCTCGAGGCCGAGCTTGGCCACGGCTTCGGCGACCTTGCGCGGCTCCTCCTGGTCGAGCGGCTGGGGCACGCCTGTCTTGACGTTGCAGAAGGCGCAGGCCCGCGTGCAGGTGTCACCCATGATCATGAAGGTGGCGTGCTTCTTTTCCCAGCACTCGCCGATATTCGGGCAGCCCGCTTCTTCGCAGACCGTGACGAGCTTGTTCTCCTTCACGATCTTCTGCGTTTCTGCCCATTTCGGTGAGCCGGGCGCCTTCACCCTGATCCAGTCCGGCTTGCGAAGGACGGGATTCTCCGGGCGCTTCTGCTTCTCGGGATGGCGCAACTCGGCCGCAGGTTTGGCATCCGCCTTGGGATTGCCGACATTGGGCCGCGGGTCGCGGTTCAGAAGATCGAGAACGAGAGCCATGTCGTTTCCAGTCACCCGGCGCCTGCAAGAGGCGCCAATTTGCTCTAGCTAATCTGCATCAGGCCCGGCGGCAACCTGACCGGAGGTCGCGTCAGGCTGCAGGTTTCCGCAACGCGTTCCAGATCACGATCACCACGCAGGCGCCCGCGATGGCCGCGACCAGGGTGCGAGGGAAGCCGTGGATCGGGATGTCGAGCAGCTCGGCCAGGCGGCTGCCGACGAAGGAGCCTGCCACGCCCACCAGCATGTTGGTGAAGAGGCCGTGATCGGACGACGTGATGCGCTCCGCGATCCAGCCGGCGAGCAGGCCGATCAGCAGTGTCGCGAAGAAGCCGTAGCCGGGCGTGCCGAGTGCGGCGTAGATGGGGCTATCCATGATCCGTCGTCCCTTTCGTCAGCCTGCAGGATGAATCCGTCGGACAGGCCGGGGACGGCCTGCACCGGTCGTCATGCGATGAACCTGGCCAGCAGCACCACGAGGATCGCGCCGAGCACCGCCATTGCCGCCTCGTCGAAAAAGGCGTGTCCGGTCCGCACCCGCCAGCCGGTGATCCGCACCAGCCCCTGCCCGACCAGCATGCCGAGCACTCCGACAACGGCGTGACGGATCAGCCCGCCACCGCCCACCACGAGGCTGGCGACGAAGCCCGTCACGGTCCCGAGCAGGATCGTCGGCGCGAGCGCCCGCCAATCCAATGGCAGGCCGCGACCAGGAGGCAGGACCTCGACCTTGTCATCGGGGATGACGCGGTCGTGACCACGGGATTTGCGCGTGCGCGGGCGTGTCGTCATCGCTGGGATATGCCCTCGCACAGCGCGAGTTTCCAGACCGGGAAATGTCAGGCGATCAGACGCGCCAGCAGCACCACGACGATGGCGCCGATCGTCGCCGTGATGATCTGCGAGACCAGCGGGTTGCCGATGCCGAGATTCACGCCAATCGCCGAGAGCAGAAAGCTGCCGACGAAGGCGCCGATCAGGCCGGTGATGATGTAGCGGACAAGCCCACCACCACCGACGACGATACTGGCGAGCCAGCCGGCGACGAGACCGATGATGATGGCGACGATAATCGAACGCAGATCCATGGTGGTCTCCAGCTCTCGTGTGTCAGTCTGCCATCACGGAACTTGGCGCGGAGGGCGCCCGGTTCAGCATCTCTACGCGTTCAGCACCTTCCCATAGGCGTCGAGCACGCTTTCCTTCATCGTCTCCGACAGCGTCGGGTGCGGGAAGATGGTGTGCATCAGCTCTTCCTCGGTCGTCTCGAGGTTCATGGCGACGACGAAGCCCTGGATCAGCTCGGTCACTTCCGCCCCGACCATATGCGCGCCGAGCAGCTTGCCGGTCTTGGCATCGAAGATCGTCTTGACCAGGCCGCTATCCTCGCCGAGCGCGACCGCCTTGCCGTTGGCAACGAAGTTGAACCGGCCGACCTTGAGCTCGTGCCCTGCCGCCTTGGCCTTGGCCTCGGTCAGGCCGACGCTGGCGATCTGCGGGTGGCAATAGGTGCAGCCCGGGATCATGTTCTTGTCCATCGGGTGCGGATGAAGGCCCTTGATCGCCTCGACGCAGATCACTGCCTCGTGCTCGGCCTTATGCGCCAGCATCGGCGGCCCCGCGACGTCGCCGATCGCGTAGATGCCCTTCACATTGGTCCGGCAGAACTCGTCGATGGCGATGAAGCCGCGATCGGTCTTCACCCCGAGCGCTTCCAGACCGAGATTCTCGACATTGGCAACGACGCCGACGGCGGAGATCATGCGATCGGCTTGAATCGTCTGCTTGGCGCCCTTGTCGTCCTCGATATGGGCCGTGATCGAATCCGCCGATTTCTCGACCTTGGTCACCTTGGCGCTGGTGATGATCTTCATGCCCTGCTTCTCGAAGGCCTTGCGGGCGAAGGCGCCGATCTCGGCATCCTCGACCGGCACGACCTGCGGCAGCACCTCGACCACCGTCACCTCGACGCCCATGGTGCGGTAGAATGAGGCGAACTCGATACCGATCGCGCCCGAGCCCATCACCAGCAGCGATTTCGGCATCTTCTGCGGGACCATCGCCTCGAAATAGGTCCAGATCAGCTTGCCATCCGGCTCGAGACCGGGAAGAGCACGCGGGCGTGCGCCCGTCGCGACAATGATGTGGTCGGCCGTGTAGCTGCCCTCGCCCTTGGCATTCTTCGGCGGTGGAACCTGCGGCTGCATCGCAGGCTTCGCCGTCTTGCCGACCACGATCGTGCCGGGCTTGGTCAGCTTGGCCTCGCCCCAGATGACGTCGACCTTGTTCTTCTTCATCAGGAACTGGACGCCATTGTTCATGCGGGCGGCGATGCCGCGCGAGCGTTGAACGATGGCGGCAAGATCGGCCTTGAAGGAGCCCTCGAGCGTCAGCCCATAGTCCTTGGCATGCTGGCCGTAATGCAGAATCTCGGCCGAGCGCAGCAAGGCCTTGGTCGGGATGCAGCCCCAGTTCGAGCAGATGCCGGCAAGGTGTTCGCGCTCGACGATCGCCGTCTTGAAGCCAAGCTGCGCCGAGCGGATCGCTGCGATGTAACCGCCGGGGCCGGAGCCGATGATGATGACGTCGTAGTCGGACATGTCCCTAACCCTTGTTCTAAATCGAAACCCGTCGCGCCGCGCGGTGCAGACGCCAAGCTCGATCGGCTATCATTGCTGTTTCGCTGCCCCCAGCTTCTGCAAGGCAGCGATGGATTGTGGCTCCCGCCCAAGCGGGAATGGGGCCTTGGTGCGCGCGGCGAGGCCAAAGACGTCGCCCTTGCGGGTCTCCCTCAATGCTTCACGCTGTTTCGCGTAGCTGCCGCATTCAAACCCGCTACCGCGATGCCCCGTCACGGGATTGTAGGAATTCGCAGCATAGCGGAAGCAGACATAGTTGAGGTTGATCTGGCCGCGGTAACGCCCTTCCTGAGGATCGTCGATCTCAGCCGAGGCGTTTTCCCAAAGCACGTTGAAGGTCCCGCGCAGGATCACATCGTTTCCGGGATACCAAAGAAAGGTCGTGCCGTTTGGTGCGATATACTCGACCTGAGTGCCGTGCTGAGGGCTATGGCTAACGATCGTTCTGTCGGCGAAGAACGACGCGATCACCTCCGGGGCGGCATAGGCTCGGGGGAACGCTGCCGTTCCCGAGGCTGCCTTGGGTTGCGTGTTGCGCGAGGTGTAGTCCGCTTGGGTCAGCACGGGCCGCGCCGCGAACAGTGCCCTCGGCCTGCGATATTCGCGCGCGACCGCTGGTCCGAACTCAACCACAGGCGGATGGCTCGCGTTGACCTCTTTCGCTGGCGAGGTCGCTGCCGAATGAGGGGTCTGACAGGCAGTAAGCAACAGGGGAAGAACTGAGGCGATCAGCGAATACCTTCCCAACCGCCTGTCTCTGTGGCTTGCGCCCATTTGTCCCCTCAACCGATCGTCGTGCAGGCCAATCCGACTCTTGCGACGTCTAAACGCCCATCACACCAGCATCGCCATCGGCTTCTCCACATAGCCTTTGAAGGCCTGCAGCAGTTCCGCCCCGAGCGCGCCATCGACCGCGCGGTGGTCGGTCGAGAGCGTCACCGACATGATGGTCGCAATCGCCAGCGCACCGTTCTTGACCACGGCGCGCTGCTCACCGGCGCCGACCGCAAGGATCGTCGCATGCGGCGGGTTGATCACCGCGGCGAAATCCTTGACGCCGAACATGCCGAGATTGGAGACCGCCGACGTGCCGCCCTGGTATTCCTCGGGCTTGAGCTTGCGGGTCTTGGCACGCGCCGCCATGTCCTTCATCTCGTTCGAGATCTGGCTCAGCGGCTTGTGGCAGGCGTCGCGGATGATCGGCGTAATCAGGCCGCCCGGGATCGATACCGCGACGCCGACATCGGCATGCTTGTGCTTGAGCATGGCACCGTCGGTCCAGCTGACATTGGCATCCGGCACGGCGCGCAGCGCCAGGGCGAGAGCCTTGATCACCATGTCGTTGACCGAAAGCTTGTAAGCCGGCTTGCCGTCCTTCTCGGGTGCCGCAGCATTGAGTTCTGCGCGCAGCTTCAGCAGCGCGTCGAGCTCACAATCGACCGTCACGTAGAAATGCGGGATCGTCTGCTTCGCTTCGGTCAGGCGGCGCGCGATGGTCTTGCGCATGCCGTCATGCGGAATCTCCTCATAGGAGCCTGGCTCGAACAGCTTCTTGACCGCCTCGTCGGAGGGGCCGGCCGCGAGCGGGGCAGCCGCCGGCTTGGGCGTGGCTGCCGCAGGAGCGGCTGCCGGCGCGGCCTTGGCGGCGCCGCCGGCCTTCGCCGTCTCGATATCGCGCTCGACGATCCGTCCGTGCGGGCCCGAGCCCTGGACCTTTGCAAGATCGAGCCCGGCATCCCTGGCGAGGCGACGCGCCAGCGGAGAGGCGAAGGGGCGGCTGCCGTCGGCAGCATGCGCAGCGGGCTGCCCAGCCACAACCGGGGCAGCTGCGGGAGCTGCCGCTGCTGCCTTGGCCTCGACCTTCGGCGCAGTCTCGCTCTTGGCGGGCGCGGTGCTGGGGGCCGATACGCTCTTGGCGTCCTCGCCCTCGCCGGCGATCACGCCGATGATTTCGTTGACCGCGACATCGGCCGTGCCTTCCGGCACCACGATCTTGGCCAGGATGCCCTCGTCGACGGCTTCGACCTCCATCGTCGCCTTGTCGGTCTCGATCTCGGCAAGGATGTCGCCGGACTTGATGGCGTCTCCTTCCTTCTTGAGCCACTTGGCGAGATTGCCCTTCTCCATGGTCGGCGAGAGAGCGGGCATCAGGATGTTTACGGGCATGGCTGGAGGCTCGCTTTTTCCAATTGGATGAGCAGCAGGCGGCGTGTCAGGCCCATGCCGAAGCTGAGGGACACGAAAACGAAGGCGATATAGTCGAGATGTTCCAGGGCGGTGCCGGCCAGCGTCCTCCCGAACATCAGCTCGGGAGCGAAGGTCTGGACTGCCTCCGGGATCAGCGTCAGCACGCCGCCCGCCGCCAGCAGGTAGGCGCAGAGATCGAGGCGGTGCAGGCGCAGGCGGGCGCCCGCTAGATGCGGCGGAGCCAGCGGGCGCGGCCGAAGCCGCTCCCGAGGTTTGAAATACGCGACCGCTCCAGAGGCCCCGGCAGCTGCGAGGCCGACCGCTGCGATCATGGCAGGGACGGTCAGCGCCACGGCATCAGGCCCTGTAGCAGACGGCCTTCGCCGCCGCGATGACCTCGCCGACATTCGGCAGGGCGAGCTTCTCGAGATTATGCGCATACGGCATCGGCACGTCCTTGCCGGTGACGCGGGCGACCGGCGCGTCGAGATAATCGAAGGCCGCTTCCATGATGCGCATGCCGATTTCGGCGGTGACGCCGGACTGCGGGAAGCCTTCCTCGACTGCGACGCAGCGGTTGGTCTTCTGCACGGAGGCAATGACCGTCTCGATATCCATCGGCCGGATGGTGCGCAGGTCGATGACTTCGGCCTCGATGCCTTCCTTGGCCAGGGCTTCGGCGGCGCCGAGCGCATAGGTCATGCCGATGCCGAAGGAGACGATGGTGACATCCGTGCCCGGACGCACGACCTTGGCCTTGCCGATCGGGATCAGGAAGTCGTCGCCCTTCGGAACCTCGAAGGTACGCCCGTAGAGAATCTCGTTCTCAAGGAAGATGATCGGGTTCGGATCGCGGATCGCGCTCTTCAGCAAGCCCTTCGCGTCCGAGGCGCTGTAAGGCATCACCACCTTGAGGCCGGGCACATTCGAGTACCAGGCGGCGTAGTCATGGCTGTGCTGGGCGGCGACGCGGGCGGCAGCACCGTTGGGTCCGCGGAAGACGATCGGGCAGCCCATCTGGCCGCCGGACATGTAGAGCGTCTTGGCCGCCGAGTTGATGATCTGGTCGATCGCCTGCATGGCGAAATTGAAGGTCATGAACTCGACGATCGGCCTCAGGCCGGTCAGCGCCGCACCAACGCCGATACCGGCGAAGCCGTGCTCGGTGATCGGGGTGTCGATGACGCGCTTGGGGCCGAATTCCTGGAGCAGGCCCTGCGTGACCTTGTAGGCGCCCTGATACTCGGCGACCTCTTCGCCCATGACGAAGACATCGCCATCCCGACGCATCTCCTCAGCCATGGCATCGCGCAGCGCCTCGCGGACCGTCATGGTGACGACCTCCGCACCCGCGGGGAACTCGCTCGACGCGTCATAGGACTTCGCCTGAGCAGGTACGCTCGGCGTGGCGGCGGCCGCAGGCGCTTCGGCCGAGGCCTTCTCCGCCTTGGCCTCGGGCTCGGCCGGCTTCTCGGCAACCGCCGCCGGCTTGGCGCCGCCTGAGGCTGCCGCCTTCACATCCTCACCATCGGCTGCGATCACGCCGATCGGCGTATTGACCGCGACGTTCTCGGTGCCGTCGGCAACCAGGATCTTGGCAAGGATGCCTTCGTCGACCGCTTCGACTTCCATGGTCGCCTTGTCGGTTTCGATCTCGGCCAGGATGTCGCCTGCCTTGATGGCATCCCCCTCGGCCTTGAGCCATTTGGCGAGCTTGCCCTCCTCCATGGTGGGCGAAAGCGCGGGCATAAGGATATCAATCGGCATGAACACACCCGGAATTTGAAAGGACGCGGGATCAGGAGATGCCGGCAAGGCCGGCAGAGACTTAGGCGCGGTCCGGGCCTCAGGCCCGGGCGTGCTCCAGCGTAATATCGGTGAAGAGCTCCGAGACATCGGGCTCCGGATCATGCGTTGCGAATTCGGCCGCGTCGTTGACGATCTCGCGGATCTTGGCGTCGATCGCCTTGAGCTCGTCTTCGGCGATCTTGAAATCGCGGGTGAGGCGCCCCCTCACCTGCTCGATCGGATCATGCTCCTCGCGCATCCGCTGGACTTCGTCCTTGGAGCGGTACTTTGCCGGATCAGACATCGAGTGACCGCGATAGCGATAGGTCTGCATCTCGAGAATGTAGGGACCCTTGCCCGAGCGGGCATGCGCGATGGCACGCTCGCCGGCAGCGCGCACGGCGCGGACATCCATGCCGTCGACCTGCTCGCCGGGAATGGAGAAGGACAGGCCGCGCTTGGAGAAATCGGTCTGCGCCGAAGCGCGGTTGACCGAAGTGCCCATGGCGTAGCGGTTGTTCTCGATCACGAACACGACCGGCAGCTTCCAGAGCTGGGCCATGTTGAAGCTTTCATAGACCTGGCCCTGATTGGCCGCGCCGTCGCCGAAATAGGTCATCGAGACCCGGCCGTCCTCCCGGTACCAGTTGGCGAAACCGAGGCCTGCACCGAGCGATACCTGCGCGCCGACGATGCCGTGCCCGCCGTAGAAGTTCTTCTCGCGGGAGAACATGTGCATCGAGCCGCCCTTGCCCTTGGAGTAGCCTCCGCGGCGCCCGGTCAGCTCGGCCATCACGCCGCGTGATTCCATTCCGGTCGCAAGCATGTGACCGTGATCGCGATAGCCGGTGATGACCTGATCGCCGTCCTTCGAGGCCATCTGCATGCCGATGACGACGGCTTCCTGGCCGATATAGAGGTGGCAGAAGCCACCGATCAGGCCCATGCCGTACATCTGCCCGGCCTTCTCCTCGAAGCGGCGGATCAGCAGCATCTCGTAATAGGCGTGAAGGTCTTCTTCCCTTGTGAAGGCGGGCATGTTGCTCAACGCTTTGGCCGCCCCCTTCTCCGCAGTTGTCTTGGCTGAACTGGCCTTTGCCGCGCCCTTGGTCGCGGTTTTGGCTTGAGCGGGAGCTTTCGTCTTGCGCGCGGCAACGGCCATCGGCGATCCTCCAAGATCATTCGACCTTGGTTGTAGAGGATCACATACCCCTTGGCGAGGGAGGTATCTCGCAATGCAGCATGAGTTATGTCGCTGATATTTCTAAGATTTCATGTATTAACTGGAATTCAGTTAATCGATGTAACCGGAACTATTCTGCGGCTTTTCCCGCTCCTCAGCGCCCCATGATGATGACATCGTTCCGATGGATCCGGCCGAGCGACGCGCGCGCACGCTCTTCCAGCAGATCGCGATCGACGGCTTCGTCGCGCATCAGGGCGAGGCGTTGCTCCCAGCTCTTGCGCTCGGTGGTGAGCTCCTTGAGCTCATCCTCCATGACCCGCAGCGATTCCTGCAGGCCGCCGCGGGCCTCGAGCCCGCGCGAGCCATGCTGGGCATGGAACATGAAGTAGCCGACCGCTCCACTCGATACGAGATAGAGCGCGAGCGTGATGAAAAAGGATCTGAGACCACGGCGGACGACCATGCCGGCAGGCTAGCCTTGCGTGGTTTATGCCGGGTTAACGATCAGGGCCGGGAGACCTGCACGAAGCCGTCCGAACTCACCTGGGCGTCGCGCGCGATCGCAGTCAGGTCAGCCTCGACACGCCGCGCGATCGGCAGCCGGAAATGCAGCGGATCCCAGTAATTGCTATCCTGCTGCGTGACCATCGAGCGATGAGCGAAATCGGCGATGACGGCGCCGCGCCGCGCGGCGAGGGTTCGGAGCGCCTCCTTGCAGGCGGCGTAGCGCTGCCAGCCTGCCGAGCCCTCACGCGGCAGTGCCGTGAGATGAGCCGGCGGAAGAACGATCAGCTTTTTCGTCTGCCCCGGAAGTGCTGCCAGGGCCGTGTCGAGCCAGCCCAGCGCGGGAAAGCGCCAGCTTTCCCGTTCCGTCGCGTCCACCTTCGTCGCCGGCACGATCGGAGCCAGGTCTGGAGCAACGCCGCCAAAGTCGTGGAACAAGTGAGAGCGAGCCCGCGCCAGATCATACGTCTGTTCTGGTGGCGTGAACACTTCGTAGCCGTCGCGGCGGATCCGCTCAGGCAGATATCCGAGCCTATGCGCCAGAAGGCGGCCCGCGATTTCCAGCGTGGTCAGGTTGATCAGCTTCGGCCAGTCATTCCAGCGGGCGTCGTCATAGAGCCAGGGCGGAAATGGGCGCGGCGTCAGGCGTTTACCTGGTTCGGTCGCATCGGGATCGCACCATGTCGTGTCGATGCCCCAGATTACAGCCTTGGGCGTAGCCGTTTTGCGCGCGAACAACTCCGCCATCTGGACCTGCTCCCAAGGGGTGGCAGCGTTCATGGCGAGATTGGCCATGCGGACATCGAGGCCTTGCGACAGGACCGCAGGGTCGAGCAGCCGCATCGTCGATGTCCCGAAGATGGCAGAATCGAACGCGCCCGAGCGGACGAGCTGCGGGTACATGTAGCGCTGGTTGAGATCCATCAGCGGGCGCGCCGCCTGTCCGGTGGCAAGGCGCGAACCGAACGGATCCATCACCGCGATGAAGCCGAAGACAAGCAGGACCAGGGCGAGCGCCGCGCTGAGAAATGCCAGCGACCAGCACTTCCAACCCGCTGCGTCGGCAGCTTTCGAACTAGCCAATGCGAGGGGTTTCCCCGGCAAGAACCTTGCGGAAGACCGGCATGTCGATATTGCCGCCCCCAAGGACGACGCCAACCGAGGCGCCCTGGTTGAGTTCGAACTCGGCTGCTGCTGCCGCCAGCGGCGCAGCCCCGGCCCCTTCCGCGAGATTATGGGTGTCGAGATAATAGCTCCGGATCGCCTCGGCGATCGCATCTTCGCTGACGCGCACGATCCGCGCCGCGCCCTTCAGGATGATCGTGAGCGCACCGGCATCGGGCACCCGGACCGCAATGCCGTCAGCAAAGCTCGGAGCATCCTCGACCGCGACCACCTGTTTCGCCTCGACCGAGCGGGCGTAGGAATCGGCGATCTCCGAGACGACGCCGATGATCTCGGTCTTGAGGCCGAGCGCATCGCGCGCGGCAATCAGGCCGCAGATGCCGGAGCCAAGTCCGATCCCGACATAGACGCGCGTCAGATTCGGCCGCGCAGTGAAAAGCTCGAGCGCATAGGTTGCGACACCGCAGACGAGATCGCGATGGAAGGACGGCACCATCTCATAGCTGCGCTCGCGGGCGATTTGCTGAGCCGCGGCCCGGGCCTCGTCGAAATCCCGGCCGGTTTCGATCAGCTCGGCTCCGAGCGCCTTCATGGCGGCGTTCTTTTCCACAGCATTGCCGAGCGGCACGACGATCACCGAAGGCAGCCCGACTCCGCTTGCCGCCATCGCGATGCTCTGGCCGTGATTGCCGCGTGTCGCCGAGACGACGCCCTTCACATGCGGGCGCTCGCGCTTCAGTCGGTCGAGATAGACGATGCCGCCGCGCAGCTTGAAAGCCCCGATCGGCGTGTGATTTTCGTGCTTCACCACGATTTCGAAGCCGTGACGCTGCTGCAGCAGCGGCCAGGCATATTGCGGCGTTCCCGGGAAGACAGTGTCCACAAGAGCCTTGGCGGCCTTGATCTCGGACAGGGTGGGCAAATCGGTCATGCGGATCCTCCGGAGCGCTTCTGCCACATCTCAAAGCCATCGAACAATGACGGGAGTGTGCGAACGATGTTGACCGGCGGGCGGGGCGTCCGTATGTCAGCGCCCTGTGAGGGCGGGTAGCTCAGTGGTAGAGCACGTGACTTTTAATCATGTGGTCGAGGGTTCGATCCCCTCCCCGCTCACCAAAAACTCCACTATATCAGATAGATAAAGCGGATTGACCGCATTTCGTTCCGCCTCGGCGGGGGCCAAGCATATGGTGGTGTCGATTTGCCGCTGCCGTGGGCTCTGCAGGTCCATTCACTCAGGCAATGGCGAGATCACGCCCGTATCAGGTTCAGATCCCGCTGCCAGGCACGCGGGTGGTTCCGGACAAGATTTCGGCGCGGTGTTGAGGCCGCGATTGAGCGGCTAGCTCTCGCCGCCTCGATTCTAATGTGACGATCGCATTGAGGGTCACTGCGGGCGACACCGCCGCCTTGGCGCGCCATGGCGTGCTGGGTATAGCTAAAACTATGGACATGAAATGGCGTACCCTCTCTTCCAGGACATTGCTGAAAGATCGCTGGATTGACGTCAGGGCGGATGAGTGCCTGACGCCGACAGGGCACAGGGTCTCGCCCTACTACGTACTTACTTATCCCGATTGGGTTCAAACGGTCGCGATCACGCCCTGCGACGAGATTGTTTTGGTCCGCCAGTACAGGCACGGCGCGGCGGATACTTTCCTGGAGCTGCCAGGAGGGACGATGGACGAAGGTGATCTCGACCCGGGGCGATCAGCTGCACGTGAACTCGAGGAGGAGACCGGCTATCGCGCGACGGAGTTGCGCCTCGTTTCTTCGCTCTTCGCCAACCCAGCCACCCAACCGAACAGGGTCCACGTCTATCTTGCTATGGGGGCAGAGTTGACGGGGAGCCGGAAACTGGACGCCAGCGAAGAGGGGATGAGCGTTCATCTTATGCCCGTGCGGGAGATCTTGGATCGGCTACACGATGGAATTCTCAAGCATTCGCAACACATATCCTCCCTGCTGCTCGCCCTTTCTGTCTCTGGGCATCTCGCGCTTGGTTCTCCCAAGTCAGCCCTCTGAGTTTGAGTATCCGCTAGCAATGCTGGCGCCGAAGCAGGCGGAATTCATTATTGGCAAGCGTCGAGAATGAGCGCCTGGACGCGCCGCTTTGTCCACCGCCACCGACGATTGGACTACCTGCGGCTGTMCAGCGCTGGTCTGAGTCGTTTTCGTCGAGGCCGATACATCCCCTGACCGCCGCTGCAACAGTGCGCCGTGGGATCGAGGTCCGAGCAAGCCCTCGCAAACTGACTTGACATGTCGAATATCGATATCATTATCGATATTGATGAATGTGCTTATTCCGAACCAGATTCGAAGGCCCCGTGACGTCGTCTACGAGTCACTGAAGCGGCAGATCATGCTGAATGAGTTGCGTCCCGAGAGCGCTCTCACCGAGCTCGGCATGGCGCGCGAGCATGGTTGCAGCCAGGGCACGATCCGCGAGGCGCTCCTGCGCCTGCAGGAGGACGGGCTCGTGACCCGCTCCGGGCATCGCGGCACGATGGTGACCAGGCTTGATCCGGAGGAGGCGGAGGAAATTCTGGCTCTGCGCCGCCGGGTCGAGATCCGTGGCGCCTTGCGGGCGGTGCATCATGTCGAGCGCGACAGCCTGGAGCGGCTATACGCCATACAGGCCGACATGGATGCCGTCGCCGCAGCCGGCGACGAATATGCCCTGATCATCCTCGACATGGCTTTCCACCTGACGATCTTCCGCCTGTCGGGACTGGACGCGCTCGAGCAGATCCTGACCCGCTGCACCCTGCATTCGCACCGCTCGAAGCTCTGGGCACCGGGGCATCGCCGCCCGCTGACCGAGACCGCGACACGCCACCGCTTGCTGCTCGCCTTGCTCGAGGCCCGCGATGGGGAAGGCCTGTCATCGGCCATGGCGGAGCATATCGACACGATCGTCCTGCGTGACGGAACCGCCTAATGAAGAGCCCGCGAATGACGACCTGGATCGATCCGCAGATGCAGGTGCTTCTGGAACTGCTCCGCGCCGGCCCCGCCTTCGATTTCCGCTCCGCACCCATTGCCGAAGCACGTGCAACGGTCGATGCCGCAACATTGCCGTGGAGCGATGGCGCTCCGGCCATCCCGGCGAGCGATCTGGTCATTCCCACGGATGCCGGCGCGATGCGTGCGCGGCTTTACCGACCTGAAGGCGCGCAGGCAGAGTCCGTCATCGTCTATGCGCATGGCGGCGGCTGGACCTTCGGTTCGATCGAGACCCATGACGGAACGATGCGCAATCTCGCGGTGGCAGGGGGCTGCGCCGTGCTGGGCGTCGATTACAGGCTCGCTCCGGAACACCCGTTCCCGGCGCCGCTCGACGATCTCCTGGCCAGCGTCGCCTTCGTCGAGCGTGGCGGCCTGGGCACGCCCATACCGGCGGAGCGGATCGCGATCGCGGGCGATTCCGCCGGCGCCAATCTGGCGCTGGCAGCACTGCTGCGCCGGCGCGATGAGGGCTTGCCGCCGCTATCGGCTGCCGCGCTGTTCTACGGCTGCTACGAACCCGACTTCTCGACGGCGAGCCATGCGGCCTTCGGTGGCGGCGACTACCTGCTCACCAGCGCGAACATGCGCTGGTACTGGAACAATTTCCTCGGTGCCGAGCCGGACGAGACGCTGAGTCTCGCGGCGCCTGGCCGGGCTGCGCTTGCCGGCCTGCCGCCGCTCTATCTCTCCGCCGCGGGGCTCGATCCGCTGCGCGACGACACCATCCGGCTGGCCCAGCGCCTGGGCGAGGCCGGCGTGCCCTTCCGTTTCGATCACGTTCCCGGCGTCGTGCATGGCTGCCTGCGCATGAGCAGGGAACTCGCTGCCGCTGCCGACATGATCACCGCTGGCGGCCGCCACATTGCCAACCACCTCAACGATAAAAAAACCGGAGGAAGCCAACCATGGAACGCAGGACTTTCATCAAATTAGCGGGCGCCGGCGCTCTCGCCAGCCCCCTCGCCCGCCCCGCCATCGCCCAAGCCACCACAACGGTGCGCTGGTGGTACCATTTCGACAACCCGCAGCATTCGCCGGCTGAACTCATCGCCAAGTTCGAGGCAGCGAATCCCGGCATCAAGGTCCAGGCCGAGAGCATCCCCTGGGGCGGTGGTAACGACTACCAGACCCGGCTCTTCGCCGCCCTCGTCGCCGGCAACGGACCCGACTGCGCGATGGTGCGGTTGTCCTGGGCTGCGCGCTTCCAGCAGATGAAGGCGCTCTCCCCGATCGATGACCTGATCGCCGGCTGGGCCGGGCGCAGCGACATTGCGGACAACATCTGGAAGATCAACAGGGGCGCCGACGGCAAGCAATATTACCTGCCTCTGCAATATGTCGTGCTCTATCTCTATTATCGGCAGGACCTGTTCGAGCAGGCGGGGCTGAAACCGCCGGCAACCTTCGATGAATTCCGTGCGGCGGCCAAGGCTCTCACGAAGGGCGATGTCTCGGGCTTCGGCTTGCGTGGCGGCGCTGGTGGCTTCGACCACTGGGGGCCGTTCGTGCTCGGCGGCGGCGCCAGTTTCGAGAAGGGCGGAATGGTCAGCGACAAGGCGCTCGCAGCCAACCGCTGGTTCGTGGATCTCACCGTCAAGGACAAGGTGGTGCCGGCCTCGGCACCGACCGACAGCTTCCGGCAGATCGTCGATACCTTCAAGGCTGGCCGGACCGCCATGACCATCCATCATGTCGGCTCGGCCAACGAGATCGTCGGCGTGCTCGGCGACAAGGTTTCGGCTGTGCCGGTCCCGCGAGGCCCGGACGGCAAGGGCTGGACCTATTTCGGCGACGAGTCCAACGCCGTCTTCGCTGCCAGCAAGGCCAGGGAGGCGGCCTTCAAATGGTGCGCCTTCCTCTCCACGGCCGAGAACAACGTCGTGCTGAACAAGTTCACCGGGCAGTTGCCGATCGCGACGTCGGCGGCGAAGGACTGGACGCTGCATCCCAAGCGCTTCGTCGATGCGAGCGCGGCCTCGCTGCCGTTTGCGGCCTCGTTGCCGGATTCGCCCAAGACACCGGATTTCATCGCCCGGATCTGGCCGGCCAACATGCAAAGGGCGCTGCTCGGCCAGATCCAGCCTGACGAGATGATGCGTGCGATCGAGCAGCATTTTCACGGCTGACGGGATTGGCGGCAGACGGGCATCCGGCTGCCGCCTCCAGCCCTCGCTTCGACAGGTTTGAAACGTGACGTCGCTCACCCTCGCGCACAGGCAGCCTCTCGGCCGCAGCCTGACGCCCTTCTGGTTCCTGCTGCCGGCGATCCTGGTCACGGCGGGCGTCGTCCTGATTCCCGTCGCGCAGACGGCCTGGCTCAGCCTGCAGGACTACCTGCTCTACGATCCCGACAACGCCCGCTTCGTCGGACTGGGCAATTTCTCCAGGATCGCGCGAGACGAGGTTTTCTGGATCTCGCTGGGCCAATCCTTCATCTGGATCACTGGCGTTGTCGGACTGCAATTCCTGCTCGGGCTCGCGGCCGCCCTGCTGCTCAACCAGAGCTTCTGGTGGCGCGGACTGGCGCGCGCGCTCGTCATCATTCCCTGGGCGCTGCCAAGCGTCATCATCGGGTTGATGTGGACCTGGATGTACGACTTCAATCTCGGCGTCATCAACGACATCGCGATGCGGCTCGGCCTGATCGCAGCGCCGATCGCCTGGCTGGCCCGGCCCGATACCGCACTCTACGCCATCATGCTGGCGCTGATCTGGCAGGGCTTCCCCTTCTTCGCCGTCACCATTCTGGCCGGCCTGCAGACAGTGCCGGCCGAACTCTATGAGGCAGCCGAGATCGACGGCGCCACCGCCCGACAGCAGCTCTTCTACGTCACCCTGCCCTCGATCGCCGATGTCATCGCAACCGCACTTCTGCTGCGCACGATCTGGGTGGCGAATTCGCTCGACGTCATCCTGGTCATGACCGGCGGCGGACCAGGCTACGCCACCCATACCCTGCCGCTCTACGCCTTCCTGCGCGCGTCGAGCAGCATGGAATTCGGCTATGGCGCGGCGCTGGCATTGATCCTCACGGCGATGCTGCTGGGTGTGGTCTATCTCTATGTCAGGCGGGCGGCCCGGGGCATCGAGACATGATCGAACGACGCACCCGAATCCGGCGGATTCTGGAGGTGGAGCTTCCCGTCCTCCTCATCGTCCTGTTCGCGCTCGGCCCCTATGTCTGGATGATCCTGACCTCGCTGAAGCCGCAGGCGGAGCTTTCCGCCTGGCCGCTCCACTACTGGCCACGAGAGGCGACACTCGAGCATTACCGCGATCTGATCGCCCGCACGAGCTTTGCCGGCAGCCTGGGCAACAGCCTGATCATTGCAGTCGGCGCCAGCGTACTTGGCCTCGGCGTCAGCATCCCCGCGGCCTATGCCTTCTCGCGCTTCCGCTTCTCCGGACGCAGGGGCCTTCTGACCGGCTTCCTCGTCATCAACATGTTCCCGGTCGTGCTGCTCATCATCCCGCTCTTCCTGATGATGCGCCGGCTCGGGCTGATCGACACCTATCTCGGCGTCATTCTCGGTCATTCGACCTTCTCGATTCCCTTCGCGATCTGGATGCTGACGAGCTATTTCAATGCGATCCCCAAGGATCTCGACGAAGCGGCGATGATCGACGGCGCCAGCCGCCTGCAGACCATCCGCCTCATCATCCTGCCCCTGTTGATGCCCGGCGTCGTCACGGCCGGCATCTACATCTTCATCACCTCCTGGAACGAATACCTCTTCGCGATGATGCTCTCGGGCCAGGCGGTGCGCACCGTCACGGTCGCGCTCCAGCTCTTCATCGGCGAGTTCACCATCCAGTGGGGCCTTCTCACGGCCGGCGGCACGCTGATCGCGCTGCCGGTCACCTTCCTCTTCCTTCTGGTGCAAAGGCGGCTCGTGGGCGGGCTCACAGCCGGTGCGGTGAAATCATGACGACAAATCCGATCGGGGTCATCTCGATGTTCTATGCGCGGCCGTTCACGCGCGAGCATTTCGGCTGCTTCCAGCGGATGAAACGGGCCGGAGCCGATGTCGTCGAGTTGCTGGTACCGGAGCCGGGTGAACTCGATCTGGGCGAGACCCGCGCCGCCATCGCCGATGCCGGCCTCTCCTGCGTGCTCGCTGCCCGGGTCAACCTCAACCGCGACCTCGCCAGCGCCGATGCCGGCGCCCACCACGCGGGCGTCACCTATCTCGAAACATGCGTCGATGTGGCCGCAGCCCTCGGCGCAGCCATCGTCGGGGGGCCGCTCTATGGCGCCCCTCTCGTCTTCGCAGGCCGAGCTCCCTCCCCCGTCGACGACGAAGAGCGCAAGCGCCGCATCGATGCGATCGTCGTCGGCCTCTCGCAGGCTGGGAAGCGCGCCGCCGACGCCGGCATCCAGTTCGGCGTCGAGCCGCTCAACCGCTTCGAGACCGATATCTGCAACACGACCCGTCACGCGCTCGAAATCGTCGAGCGCGTGAACAATCCCACCGTCGGCGTGATGCTCGATACCTTCCACATGAACATGGAGGAGTTCGATCTGACCGATGCCATCCGGCAGGCAGGATCGAAACTCCTGCATTTCCAGGCCAACGAGAACAATCGCGGCTTCGTCGGCTCCGGCCATATCGACTGGCCGGCGATCGCCCGTGCACTCCGCGACGTCGCCTATCGCGGGCCGATCGTGCTCGAACCGTTCCGACGCCGCGACGAGCGAGCCGGCACTCCCCTGGCCCAGTGGCGTGCGCCCACGGAGAACGAGGACGAACCGCTGGCCGCCAGCATCGCCTTCCTGAAGGCTGCACTCGCATTCGCCGGGAGGACGGCATGACCGGTTCAAGGACAGGCGCGCTTCGGGTCGGCTGGATCGGCTGCGGCGTCCATGCCAACGAGATGCTGCTGCCGCAGCTGACGCGGCATGATGTCGAGATCACTGCGCTCTGCGACACGGATGAGGCGCGGCTGAATACGACCGCCCGGCGCTACGGCGTCCCCGAAACTGGTCGCCTGCGCGACTGGCGCAGCTTCTTGTCCCGTGGCGATCTCGACGCGGTCGGTCTCGCGGTCGGTCCTGCCCTGCATCACGAGATTGGATTGGCAGCGATCGCGCGCGGCTTGCCGCTCTTCATCGAGAAGCCGCCGGCGCCGACGGCGCGACAAGCGGCCGAACTGGCCGAAGCCGCTGCGAGCCGCAAGGTGCCGGTCGTGCTCGGCTTCATGAAGCGCTATTCGACGGCCAACCGCATTGCCGCCAACGTCATCCGCGCGACGGAGTTCGGCGCAACGGCGAGTTTTCTCGGCGAGTACATGACCGCGCCGACCTATTTCGCCGGGGATCCGGATTATTCCGGCTTTTACCTGCATCATTGCGTGCATTATTTCGACCTCGTGCCGCACCTGATGGGCGAAGTCGCGAGCGTGAGCGCGAGGCGGCACGAACTGGCGCCGGGCAAGCTGCTGCTCCATGTCGATTTCCGCTTTGCCAATGGCGGCATCGGCACCCTGGTCTTGGGCACGCATCAGTCGCGCGGAACGCCGATGGAATGGTGGCAGGTGATGGGCGACCATACCCGCGTCGAGGTCCGCAATGTCCATGAAGTGCGCTATTTCAGAGCGCCCCCCTTCAAGGTCTCACGGGCCGAGGCCAGCCTGATCGATGGCGAAGACACCTTGGTCTGGGAGCCGAATCTGACGGCCGCCGCCAACGAGGACCACAAGGGCTATCACGCGCTTCTCGGCGACTTCGTTCGAGCGGCACGCGGCGAGCCGACGACCGCACCGAACGCGGCCGATGGCGCTGCCGCCATGGCGCTGCTCGAACAGGTAGTCGCCGAGCGTTGAGTCTGCTTGCGCCCCCTTCGGGACGCTGCGCCTCTGCGCCTGGGAGCCTGCTAGGGGGCGAGGAGCGGCCGGATGCTGGATAGGTTCTCGATCGTATGGCCGAGATGCTGCCGCAGCCTCTCGGCCGCCTCCTCCTGGCGGCCGGCGGCCAGGCTATCGAGAATGGCGAGATGCTCTTCGCATTGCCTCCGATAGCGTTTGCGGTCGAGCATCGAACGATAGGACAGCAGCCGGCGGATGCGGTTGATCCGTCGGATCGTCTCCAGAAAGAACGGATTTCCGGAGCCGGCGACGATCGTCTCGTGGAAGCGGACACCGCGTTCGTGGAGCGCGTCCGCGCTGTCTGTCTCGATCGCCCCGTCGAGGAGCCTCCGCTCGGCAGCCCTGCAAGCAGCAATGCTCTCGGGCGCAAGATGATAGCCGGGTTCGAGCAAGGCGGCAGGCTCCAGCGCCAGCCGCAGACGGTAGGTCTGCTCGAGGCTCTCCGGGGTGGTGAGAACCGGCGTGAAGCTCCAGCCATAGCCGGCGCGGCGCTCGGCCCAGCCCTCCTGGCTGATCCGCGTCAGGACTGCATTGAGTTCGGCACGGGTCAGTCCGTAGCTGTCCCTGAGATCGGACTCGGTGACGTGTTCGGACAACCGGCCGCGCAGATGGTCATCGGCGATGCGGAAATAGGCCTTCGTCACGCCGTCCGGCTCGGCGAGGCCAAGGGCTTCGCCGGAGGGAGGCGTCCCCTGAGCGACGAAATAGCCGCGATTGTGCTCGTGGCTCAGGACGCCCTTGTCGGCAAGCAGTTGCAAGGCCTGACCGACGGGAAAGCGCGACACGCCGAAACGCGTCGCGATATCCTGTGAGCGTAGATGTGTCCCGGCACCCAGATGCCCCTCTCGGATCTGATCGAGAATCCGAGCTGCGAGCGGGATCGCCAGGTCTCGTCTCCCACTGCCTGCCATCGTCCCAGCCCTGCCGGCGCGAGCGCGCCGACAGTGGCTCTAGGTGATGACACGGCTCGCAGGCAAGGTGCCTATTTCACCAGACCAATCGTGCGCAGGATGTCGCCGACCCGAATCTGCTCTTCCCTGAGGAAGGCTGCGAACGCCTCCCCCGCAAGATAATAGTCGTCCCAGCCGCGCGCCTTCAGCAGCGCTTTCCACTCGCCGCTCGCAACCATCGTATCGAAGAGCTTGGTCAACTGAGCCCTCTGTTCGGCGCTGATGCCCGGCGCGGCCATGACCGCCCGCCAGTTGACCACCTCGACATCGTAGCCGAGCTCCTTCAGCGTCGGCACATCGACGCCGTCAAGCCGCTTGCCCGAGGAAATGGCCAGCGCGCGCAGCTTGCCGGCCTTGATCTGGCCCTCGAGTTCGCCATAGCCGGAAACGCCGGCCGTGACACGGGCTCCGAGCATGGCCGCGAGCGCCTCCCCGCCACCGGAGAATGCGACATAGTTGACCTTGCCGGCATCAGCGCCGGCCACCTTCGTCACGAGCGCAGCAAGGATATGGTCGGCGCCTCCCGCCGATCCGCCGGCCCAGGTCACCCGGGCGACGTCGGCTGTGATCGCGGCGAGGAAGTCCTTCATCGTCTTGTGTGGAGAGGTCTCGGGAACGACGATGACCAGCGGATCGCCGGTGAGACGCGCAAGCGGCGTCACCTGGTCCAGCGTGACCGGCGACTTGTTGGTCAGGATCGCCCCGACCATGGTGATGCCGTTGACCAGGAGCTGGTTCGGATCGCCCTTGGCACCGTTGATGAACTGGGCAAGCCCGATCGTGCCGCCGGCCCCGGTGACATTCGTGACCTGGACGCCGCGGACCGCCTTCGTTTCGGTCAGCACCTGCTGGATCGAGCGGGCGGCGCCATCCCAACCACCGCCTGGCCCGGCGGGTGCGATGATCTTGAGTTCCTGCGGCGGCGTCTGGGCCGTCGCCAGTTCTGGCGTCATCGCCATCGCGGCAAGCAGGCCCGCTGCGAAAATTCTGCCGATGGTCATCTCGATCCTCCCCGATCGTGTTGGATTGGGCGCGTTTGCGCCGGTTACGCCCGCGCTTGGCCGGGCAACTCTTCGCCGCTGACGGTGAAGGACGTGGCGGGTGCCGTCAGGTGGCGCCCGAGGATCAACGGAATGATGCCGCCGGCGCGCAGCGTCGCGCATTCGAGCGCGGTCTCGACTGCGGCGCGCAGGAAGAGTGGTTGGGTACGCCCGGCCTTGCGATGGAGCCTTGCCGGAACCTTGCAGCGCGGAAGGATGGCGTGCGGCATGGCTTCGATCTCGATCATGTCGCCTGGCGCAAGCGCCAGCGCTTCCACGCCCTCCCCGGCCGCGAGCGACAGCGGCAGAATGCCCATCCCGATCAGGTTGGACCGGTGGATGCGCTCGAAACTCTCGGCCAGAACGGCCGCGACACCGAGCAGGCCGAGACCCTTGGCCGCCCAGTCGCGCGATGAACCGGTGCCGTACCGCTCACCCGCGACGACGACCATCGCCTTTCCTGACTGGCGATAGCGCTCGGCCACCCGCCAGAGCGGCAGGGTCTCGCCACTCGGAACATGGATGGTCGAGCCGGGCGCGATGCGCGGCGCGAGACGGTTGACCACCGTGCGATTGGTAAAGAGGCCACGCAGCATGACCTCCCAATTGCCGCGCCGCGAGGCATAGACGTTGAGGTCCTGGGCATCTTCGCCCTGTGCGATCAGCCATTGCGCGGCCTCGCTCTCGGACGGGATCTGGCCTGCGGGCGAAATATGATCGGTCGTGATGTCGTCACCGAGCACAATCAGGGGGTGGGCGCTGTAATGGCCGAGCCGGGCTGGCTGATCTGCGCGGGCAAAGGGTGGCGGGCGCAGATAGGTCGATGACGGATCCCAGGGGAAACCCGCACTCGCCGGAGCATCGAGTTCCTTCCAGCTCCTGCTCGCAGAGGCCTGCGCAAAGGCTTCAGCGAAATCGACGGGATCAAGCGCTCGCGCAAAGGCGGAATCGATCTCGGCCCCGCTCGGCCAGAGTGCTGCCAGGTCGACAGGGGTTCCGTCGGCCGTGGTCGCGAGAGTGCCCTTGGTGATGTCGCGATCGGCATCTCCCGCCAGCGCATAGGCGACGACCAGCGCTGGAGAGGCCAGGAAGCCGGCATCGATCTGGCCATGGACGCGGCCGGGAAAGTTGCGGTTGCCGGACAGGACAGCAACAGGAAGGACCGTGCCCGCGCGCGCGGCTTCATCCATTGCAGGACGAAGTGGGCCGGAATTCCCGATGCAGGTTGTGCAGCCATAACCAACGATTCCGAAGCCAAGCGCTTCGAGATCCTCGAGCAGGCCGGCACGCCGAAGATAGCGCTCGGCCGAGGGTGAACCGGGGGCGAGTGATGTCTTGACCCAGGCGGGGGGGGTGAGGCCGAGCTGGCGTGCCTTGCGCGCCACCAGGCCAGCGGCCACCAGCAACCGCGGATCTGACGTATTGGTGCAGCTTGTGATCGCGGCAATCGCGACGGGAAAGCGGGGCAATCCGGCCGCGGGCGCGGGCGTCTTCGCCTGCGGCATCGCCTCGAGCGCGGGAACCACCTCATCCGGCGCGACCAGATCCTGCGGCCGTCGGGGGCCGGCGAGGCTGATCGAGATCGCCGCCAGATCGATCTCGACGATCTCAGTAAAGCGTGGTTGCGCCTGCGGGTCGAACCACAGCGCCTGAGACCGAGCGTAATCAGAGACGAACGCGATATGATCGGGTTTGCGCCCCGTCTGAGCGAGATAGGCCAGCGTCGCTTCATCGATCGGAAAATATCCGGTCGAGGCACCGAATTCCGGCGCCATATTGGCGATGACAGCGCGCTCACCTCCCGACAGCGTCGCGGCTCCTGGCCCGAAGAACTCGACGAATGCGCCGGCGACGCCCTGCGCACGCAGCCGTTGCGTCACGGTCAGCGCAAGATCCGTGGCACTGACGCCTTCACGCAGGCGGTTGATCAGGCGCACGCCGATCACCTCGGGGATGCGCATCATCACCGGCATGCCGAACATCACGCTCTCGGCCTCGAGCCCGCCAACGCCCCAGCCGAGGACACCGATGCCATTGATCATCGGAGTGTGGCTATCGGTGCCGATCAGTGTGTCCGGGACGGCCCAGACCCGACCGTCGACGGTTTGGGTGGTCACGACCGTCGCGAGTTGCTCCAGATTGATCGTGTGCATGATGCCGGTGCCGGGCGGATGCACCCGGACGCCGTCAAGGGCCAGCGTGGACCATTTGAGAAAGCGATAGCGCTCGCCGTTTCGCTTGTATTCCCGTTCGAGATTGACGCGCATCGCGTCCGGCGACGCCGAAAGATCGACGCCCAGCGAATGGTCGACCGAGACGTCGAGCGACAGGACCGGGCTGAGCCGCTTGGGATCACCGCCGCCTTCGGCGATCGAGTCGCGCATGGCGGCGACATCGACCAGCGCAGGCGTGCATGTCGTGTCATGCATGAGAACACGACCTGGCTGAAAGGCGATCTCGCCATCCGAGCGTCCGCCCGCGAGCCAGCCGCGAATGCCCTGCAATGCGGCATTGCGCTCGTCCGCTCCCATGGGCTGGCGAACGACGTTCTCGGCGAGAATGCGCAGGACATGCGGCAGGCGCAGGAGGTCGGTCCCCAGCGTCGCCTGCAAGTCCGCAACTACATAGTCACGGCCGGCAAGGCGGCTTGTCCTGGAAATCGAGGATGGGTTTGGAATCATACCTCATGATGCATATTAACGACTATAAATGCAATGTCACCGATGGTGCCTCGACCTTCCCTGAACGCCCTGGCATTGCGGGCGCTGCTACGGACGCAACAGCCATAGATTATCGCCGGGTCGCTGGCGGTGACGGCCTTGCGGGTACAGCGGCAATCGCCGCCACCGTTTCCGTGCCGGACGCATCAGGCGCCCCGTGAAGCCATCGCTTCCTCACGGGGCGCTCGGACATCGGTCCCGGACAGATCAGGCAAGCTGAACCAAGGGTCCGGGATCGCTGAAAGGCGGAAGGCGACAGCCGGAGAATTGATCTGTGCTGGGATCCCGCTCGGGCAGGATCACTTCTTGCAGGCCACGAGGCAGAGCAACTGGAACAGAACCTGCGCCGCCACTTGCGCGGTATTGGTGGTTGGATCGTATTGTGGAGCGACTTCGACGACATCGCCGCCGATGATGTCGACGCCTGCGACGCCACGCAGGATCTCCAGCACTTCGCGCGGCAAGAGCCCTCCAACTTCGGGGGTGCCAGTACCAGGGGCGAAGCCCGGGTCCAGGCTGTCGACGTCGAAGGAGACATAGACGGGTCCGGAACCGACGACGGCCTTGGCCTTCTCGATTACCGCCTGCAGCCCCATGGTCCCGACCTCCTCGGCATGGATCACGGTCATTCCGGAATCGAAGGAGAACTCCCAGAGATATTCGCCGCCGCCCCGAATACCGATCTGGATCGTCCGTGTGGGATCGAGCACGCCGGCCAGGACCGCCTCCCGGAACGGGCCACCGTGATGGAATTTCGAGCCTTCATAGGGCCCGGCGGTGTCGCAATGCGCGTCGATGTGGATCATGCCGACCGGGCGCTTGGCGCCCAGTCCCTTCAGGATCGAGCCGGTGATCGAATGATCGCCGCCAACCGAGAGCGGAATCGTCGCGGTTTCGCCGATCATGCGATAGCAGGCTTCGATGTCTGCATGGCAATCAGCCAGACTGTAGCGACTGCTGAGCGCGATATCTCCGACATCGGCGACGCGTAATCTGCCGAGCGGCGCAACGCGCAGCACATGCTCATACGGTCCGATGCGCTCGACGGCGCGGACAGCGCGGGGCCCAAGCCGGGCGCCGGCACGGTTGGTCACGCCCAGATCCATCGGCACGCCGATCAATGCTACGTCGAGCCCGGCCAGTTTTTCAGCCGAGAGCCCGTCCGCCAGAAAGGGAGCGTCGAGGAAAGTTGCCGGATCGGCAAACGGCCATTTGCGCCGGTCCGCGCCCTGAAAAATAGTGTCCGCGACGGCCTTGAAATGAGGATCGTACATCTCGCCACCGCCGGCCGAAGCGTAGCGCTGGCGCAAGCGGTCGAGGGCGGCATTGTCGAAGGGCATGGCAACCTGCAGGGAATGATGCGGAAGCCCGGAAGGCTGGCAAAAGAACGAGGCTGCCGGAACGGCGAAAAGGCACGCGGCCCTATAAGCGAAACTGAATAGCGCCCCCTTTGCCTCCTCCCGGCGGCGGGCGGACGACGCTCGGGTCAGGCGGCTGCAGGCCAGCCGGTATGGCTGCGTAGAACCAGCTTCGATGATATGGTGCGGGTGCGATGCTGGAACTGGACCCTTATCTGCTGCGCGCCTTCCTGACCGTCGCTGAAGTCGGAACGGTCAATGGTGCCGCCTTGTCGCTGAACCGCACACAGGCGGCGGTCAGCATGCAGATTCGCAAGCTTGAAGAACTGCTGGGCAGCGACCTGTTCGAGCGCTCGTCGAAGGGGCTTGAGCTGACCAATAATGGAGTCCTGCTCACGCCCTATGCCCGCGAAATCCTGAGGCTCAACAGCGAGATCGGAAAACGCCTCAACGGCAAGATGATCGAAGGGCGGGTCCGGCTCGGGGTCGTCGAGGATTTCGCCGCGACGCGCCTGATTGAAATCCTGAAAGCCTTTCGCGACCAGAACCCCAAGGTCGACATCGATATCATCGTCGAGCCCAACAAGCGCCTTGCCGCTATGTTCGAGAACGAGAAGCTCGACATCGCAGTCTGTGACACGACACGGCTCAACCGCAAGCCAACCCTGGTCTGGTCGGACCGGCTGCTCTGGGTCGTGCGCTCGGACATGGTGATCTCGACGAGTTCGCCCTTGCCGATCATCATGTTCGAGGAATCCTGCCCGTGGCGCACACCTGCGCTGGCCGCGCTGTCGGGGCATGACCTGCAGTGGAAGATCGTCTGCGAAGCCTCGACGCTGGTTGCCATGGCGACCGCCGTGCGCGTCGGCATCGGCATCGGCCCGATGATCGCGGCGACGATCCCGGAGGATTGCCGGGTGCTCGACCATGCCGCCGGGCTGCCTGAGCCGGTCGAGGTCAGCATCGGGCTCTATTCCCGGACCGGCGCGCCAGGCGAAGCGCGCTACCTCTCGGACTTCATCGCACAGCAGAGCGACCTGCGCCGCCCCTGAATCGGTTCCGGCATTCACGCCCGCTTATAGCCGGACAAGCATTTTCGCCGTACCGCCGCGCCCTGCTTGCGAGTGCAATCGTGCCTCTGAACGGCTCGGGAGCCTGATCGTCCCGCACGATCGGCACAGCCTGTGGCCCCTCGACCCTCTGGCGCGAAGGACCTGACACCATGACGATGACACGCCGACATCTTTTGTCCCTGATAGGCGCGAGCGGCGCCGCAGGGCTCGCCTGGCCCCATGTGGCCGGGGCCCAGACTGCGAGCGGCCTCACGGCTGTCGAATGGGGCGGCGACGTCGTCGAGGCGATGAAGCAGGTCGCCGCCAGGCAAACCGCCGCCCAGTTCAACTGGGTCCTGCATCAGGGCGGAGCCGGAGCGATCCTCCCCAAGATCAAGGCGGGTTGGCCCAGGGTCGACTACGACTACATCGCCGGCTGGGAGGGCTCCTTCAACAGCATGATCACCGAGGACTGGGTCGAGACCATCACGGCGGCCGACGTCCCCAATCTGGCCGATATCCCGGAAAAGATCATGATGAGGGACGCCAAAGGCAATGTGAAAGCGGTGCCTCGCGCCATCGGCGGCATGTATTTCGGCTACCGGACCGACACTGCCCCCTTCGCCATCAGCAAGGTGGACGATCTCTTCGACAAGCGCCTCAAGGGCGCGATCTGCTGGCCCGGACCGACCCAGAGCATGATGCTGCAGATCGTCGCCCTGGCCCTGCAGGGCGGCGGCAACGAGTCCAATATGGAGCCGGGCTGGAAGCTGATGAAGGACCTGGCGAAGTCCGGCAATATCGGCCGCATTGCCGTGACCGACGTCGATTTCACCAACTCTTTCACCTCCGGCGAGACCTCAGTCGGCTTCTTCGCCGAACCGAGCTGGGCTGCCGTCGCCAAGAACTTCAAGATCACCCGCCTTACCAAACAGGCCGGCATGGCGACCTTCCTCTACCAGAGCGGCTTTGCCGTCATGAAGAATCGGTCGAACCGCAAGGCGACCTGCGATTTCATCAATTTTGCGATCAGCCCCGAAATGAGCACGCTTTACGCAAAAGTGGCTGGCGAAGCGCCGCTTAACAGCAAGGCAGCCATCCCGCCGGAGCTGGCTCATCTCTCCTTCACGCCGAAGGAGTTCGAGAGTTTCGTGCATGTGCCGGACTACAAGGTCGTGCTCGGCCAGCAGGATGCCTGGGCCAAGCGTTGGGAGTCCGACATCGCGCCACTGCTGTGAGTGTCATGACCGCTATCCCAGCCCAATACGCGCCGCTCGCGATCCCTGCGCCGCCCCGCACGACGCTCTTCTTGCTCGCACCGGGCTTGCTGCTGCTGTTCGTCATCTTTGCACTCCCCCTGTTCGGGCTCGTGCTGGAAAGCCTCAAGCAATATGTGCCGGGCCGGGTCGGCTCGGCCGTCGATGCGCCTCTGACGTTGGAGAATTATCGCGAGCTCGTGACGCCGTCATTCGCCGGCGTTCTCTACGAAACCTTCAAGCTGAGCGCAGCGGCATCGTTTGTTGGACTGCTGGCGGCGTTTCCACTGGCCTATTGCATCGTGCGGCGGTTTTCGCCGCGCAAGCGCGCCGCCTGCATCGGCTTTCTGGTGATGCTGGTCCTGCTCAGCATGCTGGTGCGCACCTACGCGCTGGAACTGGCCTTCGGCTCGGTCGGGGTTGCGCGCCCACTGCTTCTGGCGCTCGGGATTTCGCCGACAAGCCGCTGGTACACTGAAACCCTGGTCGCGGCCGGCCTACTCCATGCGGTCGTGCCGATGTGCACGCTGACCCTTCTGGGAACGATCCAGAATATCGATCCTCGCTTCTGCGATGCGGCGCAATCGCTGGGCGCTCCGGCCTGGAAGGCGCATCTCGGCATCACCGTTCCGCTGGCCCTGCCCGGGCTGGTATCGGCATTCCTGATCGCCATGACCTTTTCGATCAGCGCCTTCGTCATTCCGATGGTGCTCGGAAAGGGGCGCGTATTGTTTCTCTCGAACACGATCTACACGCGCTTCAGCGATGTCGCGAACTATCCCAGCGGCGCCGCGGTCTCGATCGTGATGCTCGTCATCACGCTGTTCGTGCTGTCTCTGGTTTCGCTGGTGCAGCGTCGTAGGGGCTCGCGCACATGACCGGTACCACAAAGCGCCTTGGCGACCGGCTCCTCGGTGGCGCGATGATCGCGATGCTGGTTCTGGTGCTCGCCTTCCTGGTGACGCCGCTTCTGGTCACCTGCCTGCTCGCCTTCGACGCCCGCAGCTTTCTTGGCCCGTTGCCGCCGCCGGCGCTGTCCATGCGCTGGTTCGAGAAGCTGGTTTCGCTCGACTACGTCACCACCGGCCTGGCGACCAGCCTCAAGATCGCCGTCCTCACGACAGCGGTCGATGTGCTGGTCGGCACGGCCGCCGCGGTCGCGCTCGATCGCAGTAATTTTCACGGTCGCTCGCTGCTGATGGCCGCGTTCCTTTCGCCACTCATCGTGCCGGCGGTGGTGATCGGCTTTGCCTTGCTGCTGTTTCTGTCGCGCATCGGCATCGTCGACGGCTTCACCCGACTGCTCTGCGGCCACATCGTGATCACCCTGCCCTATGTCGTGCGCACCGTGCTCGCCAGCCTGACCGGTCGGGACAGGCGCCTGACAGAAGCGGCGCTGGTCCTTGGCGCGACGGAACGCCAGGCCTTCTGGAACATCACCCTGCCCCTGATCCGGAGCGGTATGATCACAGGCGCAGTCTTCGCCTTCGCCGTATCGTTGGACGACGTTGCAGTCAGCATGTTCCTGACGGACCCGTCGACCTACACCTTGCCGGTCGCCCTCGTCAGCAACATGCGCGCGTCCTTCGATCTCACGATCGCAGCCGCTGCCGTTCTCCTGATGGCGATCAGCGCCGTCCTCATCATCGTTCTGGAGCGCTTCGTCGGTTTCGACCGCCTGTTGGGCCAGGGGCTGTTTCGTTCATAGGGGTCAAACCGTGAGCAACGCCGTCGAATTTCACAGAGTCAGCCGTCGCTTCGGTGCCGTTACGGCCGTCGATGACGTTTCCTTCTCGATCGCCGCCGGCGAAACCGTTGCCCTGCTCGGGCCGAGCGGTTGCGGCAAGACCAGCATCCTGCGGGTCATTGCCGGCTTCGAACGGCCCGACCACGGCACGGTCAGCATCGGGGGGCGCGACGTCACTGCGCTCAAGCCCTATGAGCGCAATGTCGGGCTGCTGTTTCAGCATTATGCCCTGTTCCCGCACATGACCGTTGCGGAGAACATTGCCTACGGACTGCGCCACCGCGGCACTGACAGGCGCGAGATTCCCGATCGTGTCGAGGCGATGCTGGCGCTCGTGAGGTTGCAGGGTTTCGGCAGCCGCCGGCCGCATCAGCTCAGCGGAGGCCAGCAGCAGCGCGTCGCCCTCGCCCGCGCCCTGGCCACGCGGCCAGGCCTCATCCTGCTCGACGAACCGCTTTCGGCGCTCGACGCCAAGCTGCGGCAGGACCTGCGCGCCGAACTCAAGCAGGTCCTGGCCGCCGTCAATTCGACGGCGATGGTCGTCACCCACGACCAGGAAGAGGCGATGAGCCTGGGTGAACGCGTCTTCCTGATGCAGGCGGGCCGCATCGTCCAGGTCGGCGCCCCGTCAGACGTCTATGGTCGCCCCGGCTCGCGCTTCGCCGCCGATTTTATGGGGCGCACCAACTGGATCGAAGCCCAGGTGACGCGGCGCGAAACCGGCCTCGCCCGGGCCCTGAGCCGATCGGGCCTGTCGCTCACCGTGCCGGACTGCCCATCGGACGCAATCGACATCTGTGTCCGCCCCGAGAACATCATCCTGTCCACCGCCGCCGACGCTGATCCGGCTGGAATGGCCAACAGTGCGAAGGGTCGGATCCTCAATGTCGCCCTGCTCGGCTCTACCCGCCAGATCCTGGTCGAGACGGCCGGCGGCGAGCAGATTCTCGTGATGCAAGCCAACCGTGTCGGCGACGGTCTCGGCCCAGGTCAGGCCGTGACGATCGGCTTTCCGGTCGATGCCTGCATCACCATGCCGTCCGGCAACGCGACCGGGCTTGCCGCCGCACTCTAGCGTTCTCAGGGAAGGATGAACGATATGACCACGACCTCCTCGATCAAGACATCGCTGCTGGCACTCAGCCTGCTGGCGGGCATCGGCCTTGCGACGGCCCCGGTTCGTGCCGACGCTCTCGACGACATCACGAAGGCGGGCACCCTGAAGGTCGGTGTCTTCGCGGATTTTCCGCCCTTCTCATCGGCCAGCGCCGATATGAGCCTCAAGGGCTATGACATCGACATCGCCGAGACCATAGCCAACGCGTTGAAGGTGAAGCTCAACCTGGTCAACGTAACCGGCCAGAACCGCATTCCGTATCTGACCGAGCGTCGCGTCGACATCCTGCTCAGCGTCGGCCACAGCGCCGAACGCGAGAAGGTCATCGATTTTACCGCTGCCTACGCCCCTTACTACATCGCCGTCATCGGGCCGCAGGCCGTAAAGGTCGAAGGCAAGGCAGACCTCGCCGGCAAGTCGATCGCGGTGAGCCGCGGCACGCTGGAAGACACCTCGCTCACCGAGGCTGCGCCGCCTTCCGCCGACATCAAGCGCTTCGACAGCTACAACTCCGTCATCCAGGCCTTCATCTCGGGCCAGGCGCAGCTGATGGTCGTCGGCAACGATGTCGGCGCCCAGGTGCTCTCGCGCCAGACCACGTTGAAGCCCGAGCAGAAATTCCAGCTGATGACGTCGCCGGACCATATCGCGCTGAACAAGGACGAGCCGCGTCTCAAGCAGGCACTCAACGAGATTGTCGCCAAACTGCTCGCCGACGGCACGCTGAACAAGGCCTCGCTCAAGTGGCTCGGCAAGCCACTTGATCCCAAGGATCTCTGAAGCTTGGCCTACAGCCTCAACTTCGACTGGCTGAGCCAGGCCTCCGAACCCATCGCGCGCGGCGCGATGGCGACGGTGGGGTTGATCGCCGTCACGACCGTGCTCGGTACAGTCTGCAGCGTGTTGGGGGCAGCGGCGGTGCGCAGCCGCTCTCCCTGGCTGCGCGGCATGGTCGGCAGCTATGTCGAGCTGATCCGGAACACGCCGTTTCTGGTCCAGCTGTTCTTCATCTTCTTCGGCCTGCCCAGTCTTGGCTTGCGGCTTGATCCTGCCGTCGCAGCAATCCTCGCGATGACGATCAACCTCTCGGCCTATGGCACCGAGATCGTCGCCGCGGGGCTGGATGCCGTGCCCAATGGTCAGAGGGAGGCCGGCCGCGCACTTGGGCTGCGACCCGCGCTGGTCTTCGTCAAGATTGTCCTCCCGCAGGCGCTGAAGGTGATTTTCCCGGCGTTGCAGAGCCAGGTCATCATCATGATGCTCGAATCCGCGGCGGTGTCGCAGATCTCGGTGCGCGAACTGACCTATGAGGCGGACATGCTGCAGGCGCGCAGCTTCCGCGCCTTCGAGACCTATTTCGTCGTCACCATGGTCTATCTGGCGTTGAGCATTGGGTTGCGCCGCATCCTCGGCCTCTCCGGACGGAAATTCCTGATCGGGGGGCCGTCCTGATGGACTTCACCTTCTGGGACATCCTGCGCAACCTGCTGCTCGCGACACGCTGGACGGTCCTGCTCTCGATTGTCGCTTTCATCGGCGGTGGCGTGGTGGGGATGGCAATCCTGCTGGCGCGGGTCTCATCCCGTCACTGGCTGCGTCATGTCGCCGATCTCTATATCGGGCTCTTCCAGGGCACGCCCCTGCTGATGCAGCTGTTCCTGGTCTTCTTCGGGCTTCCGCTGATCGGCTTCCGCATTGAACCCTGGTCCGCGGCGGTCGTCGCCTTGACCCTTTGCGCCAGCGCCTATCTCGCGGAAATCTGGCGCGGCGGGGTCGAGGCCCTGCCGAAGGGGCAATGGGATGCTGCCAAGAGCCTCGGCCTGCACTATCCCAATCAGATGCGGCTGGTGATCTTGCCACAGGCCTTTGCGATCACACGGGCGCCGGTGGTCGGCTATCTCGTGCAGCTTGTCAAAAGCACGGCGCTGACCTCGATCATCGGTTTCGACGAGTTGATGCGAACCTCCAATGCCATCTCTAATGCGACCTTTGAGCCTCTCACCGTCTATGGCCTGGTTGCATTGATCTATTTCGTCATCTGCCTGCCGCTCACCCGCTACGCCCGCCATCTCAAGGCTCACGCCCCGGCCTGAACAACGACAGCCCGGCTGACGCCCTCGGAGCGCGGTATCTATGCAATGCCGAGCGCGACGCGTTAGATCTGACCCATGTGGATCCCTCCGCCGCAAAGGCTTACAGCGAGATGAGCGAGCGCATCATTCGCAAGCTCGAGATGCTCGAAGTCGAGCAACTCATGGACTGGGCTGCCGCGGAGGGCTGGAATCCCGGCCTCAATGACGCGGCGGTATTCCGTGCGACCGACCCTGAGGGTTTCATTGGCGCCTTCGTCGATGGCGAGATGGTCGCCGGCATCTCGGCGGTTGCCTATGGAACGACCTACGGGTTCATCGGCCTCTACATCTGCCGCGCGGACATGCGCGGCCAAGGTCATGGCAAGGCCGTCTGGAACGCAGGCATGGCGCGGCTCGATGGGCGCATAATCGGGCTCGATGGGGTCGACGAGCAATTCGAGGATTACCGGCGAAAGGGCTTTGCGCCCTCTTACCGAACGATCCGTTTCGGAGGCACTTTTGCGCGCGGCCTGGCTGATAGCCGGACGGTGGACGGCGTCACCCCGGATCTCCTGCGCGAGATCATGGCCTTTGATCGCAGGAGCTTTCCGGAGACGCGGGAAACCTTCCTGACGCACTGGCTCATGCCCCCGCATCATGCGCGCGTCGCAATCTCGGATGGCGCGGTCACCGGGTACGGCGTGGTGCGCAAGTGCCGCTCGGGCTGGAAGATCGGTTCGCTCACAGCAGTAGACGACGCGACGGCCACCGCGCTGGTGCAGAATCTAGGTTCTTCTGCCGAAGGCGATCTCCATATCGACGTTCCAGCCGCGCGGCAGCGGTTCATCGACATGCTGGTCGGTGCCGGCCTTCGGCCTGGTTTCGAGACGACGCGAATGTATCTGGGCACACCGTTTCCTCTGGCGCCCGAGCTGTTCGGCGTGACCACCCTGGAGCTCGGATAGGCGCACCGCACTGCGAGCGCGGCGGCGATATCGGCGAAACCGGTCTCGACCTTGCGCCAGGCAAAGGGCCTGCGGCTGCGCGGTCGCAGGATCTTACCCTCGACGCTTGCCTGAACCGCGAAAATAGAGTGCCATCTCCACGCCGGCAGTGGCCGGGCATTGGGAGACCAGACCATGGCTAGACAAGTGATCCTGGCAGCCGCGTCGGCATTCGTGCTCGCGACCGTCTTTTCCTCACCGTCCCAGGCACTGACGATGAAGGAATGCAGTACGAAATATCAGGACGCCAAGAAGGCGAATACTCTGAAGGGCCAGAAGTGGAACGATTTCCGCAAGGCTCAGTGCGGTGATGACGATGCCGCGGAGAGCGATGCGGCCGCAGCTGTCCAGGATGCTCCCGTAGCTCCGGCTCCGGCTGCCGCGCCGGCAACGCCCGGAGCCAGTCCGGCCGCCGCTCCTGCGCGGGCAAAGGCGGCGGTGTTCCCCAAGACCGTCGCGCAGAAATACTCGGATGAGTCGCCCGGCAAGGCTCGGCTGAAGACCTGCGCGGATCAATACAATGCCAACAAATCCGCCAACGCCAACGGCACCCTGAAATGGATCGAGAAGGGCGGCGGCTACTGGAGCCAGTGCAACGCCAAGCTCAAGAGCTGACCCGATGTGGCGGCGGCCCAGGCCGCCGCCATTTTGCCAACTGTTTCCATGTAGAAGCGCGCTTTTGCGCGATCAGAACATGAACTCTGGAGTTCATCGCAACCAGGCCGCCCCGGCGCCGCCAGCTTCCCCGGATTGGTGACCGGTCCACGGCAGTATCCTTGCAGAAGATTGAGTGATTGCGATGGTCATTTACCTCTCATTAACCCTTTTCGCCCCCTTTTGGATCGTCTTCTGAGTTGGAGCTGGGGGCTCACAAAGGGAAGATGACATGCAGGCTTTCGACCCTGAGAACGGTGCCGAACATCTCGTCGGACGACCTGTCGCAGATGTCGAGCGCGATCTGATCCTCGCCACCTTGAAGGAAACCGGCGGCAATCGCACCCATGCAGCCGCCATGCTTTGCATATCGATCAGAACGCTCCGCAATAAGCTGGGCGCCTATGCCTCTGACGGCTACGAGATTCCAGAGGCCGGCCAATCCGCGCATTGAGGGATTTTGCGGCGATAAATGGGCTGCTCGCATTGGCGCGGCAGCCCATCTAGCCATATCTTGGCCATCAATGCGGCAAAAGTTATCAAGCCGTTGCCTGGATAGGAGCCGCATCATGAAGAGAGCCTCGTTACTCGCCATGGTGTTGATCTCCGGCGGCCTCGCTGCCTGTCAAACCATCACTGCGGCAGAACAGCGTAGCGCCGACGAAGTGCGTTGCCGATCCTATGGCTTCCGGCCAGGCACTGACGCATTTGCCAAATGCCTGCTCGACGTCGATTTGGCACGCTCGGCTGCACGCCTCTATCGCTTCGAACAAGCAGGAGGGCCCGGGTGGGGCTATTACCCCTATGGGGGACGCCCCTTGTTCTGGTGAGTGCAGCTTCGAGCCCCCTGCACACGCGGCGCGGCGTGCGTTGGGCCTAGCCCTGGATCTGCGTCCACAGCACCATGCGCTCGCGCAGGTCGATGATCTTGCCATCGACCGCAAAGGTACCGTCGCCGCGATGATGCAGGGTCCGGCGTTCCTTCCGTTCCGGGTCAACCCAGATCCGCACGGCTTCCAGAATGAACAGATTGTAGCGCTCGATCAGGCTCCGATCGGCAACGCGGCACTCGATATTGGCGAGGCATTGGCCGATCAACGGCGCCGTGACGTCCTTCGCCGGCTTGGCAGTGAGCCGGAAGCGCTTGAACTTGTCGATCTCACCGCCCGAGCAATTGCCGATATCGACCACCTTTCGGGCGAGGTCGACTGTCGGGATCGCTATCACGCACTCGCCGCTCGCCCGCAACGCCTTGTAGCTGTGATCCCACGGGCCGATGATGCAGCCGATCAACGGCGGCGCATGCTGCATCACCATGTGGAAACCCATGGTCATGACGTTCGGCCGCCCCTCGTCCGATGTCGTGACGAGAACGATCGGTCCGGCCTCAAGCAGGCGATAGGCCTTTGATGCCGGCATCTCCTGAATGGTCATGACCATCGCTCCGCTGGCCCCTGCAAGGCCCAACGCCAGTGACCAGCGAAAGATCGTTGCTGCAGGCGACCTTTATGGAACCCTTATGCCTCCCCCCTGCCTTTCCCCTCGACCCCTTACTGCCCCAGGCACCACATCTCCGGTCTAACCTGACTGGAGATTGGCCATGGCCGACATCGTCTTCATCGCGCTCGGGCTCGGAGCCTTCGGGCTCTTCGCGGCCTATGCTGCGCAGTTGCGCAAGGTCTGACGACCATGGCGCTCACCTGGCTTTACGGGGCCGCGGCGCTTGGGCTCGCGGTCTACATGGTCGCTGCGCTGCTGCGCCCCGACCGCTTCTGACACAGCTTTCATAAAGGAGACCTCGCATGGACTGGCGGGGCTGGGCCGAGATCGTTTTCACGATCGCGCTGACTGTGGCCGTGGGTTGGCCACTTGGAATCTTCATGGCTCGCGTCTGGGCGGGCGAACGAACCTGGCTCGATCCGGTGCTGAAACCGGTCGAAGCCGTGGCCTATGCAGCCTTCGGCGTCGACCGCAACCGGCAGCAAGGGTGGTTCGGCTATGCCGGCGCGCTGATTGCCTTCAGCGCCGCCGGGTTTGCGCTGCTCTACGGGATGCTGCGCCTGCAGGGCGTGCTGCCGCTCAATCCGCAAGGCTTTGACGGGCTGTCGCCGCACCTCGCCTTCAACACCGCCGTCAGCTTCGTCACCAACACGAACTGGCAGTCCTATGGCGGCGAGACAACGATGAGCAATCTCAGCCAGATGGCTGGGCTCACCGTGCAGAATTTCGTCTCGGCCGGCGCTGGCCTCGCGGTCGCCGCTGCATTGTCGCGCGCCTTCGCTGCGGATCGGTGCGAGGGCCTCGGCAATTTCTGGGTCGATCTGACCCGTTCGGTCCTCTACGTCCTGCTTCCGCTGTCCATCGTCACAGCCCTTGCGCTGGTCGCGGCCGGTGTGCCGCAGACGCTGCTCGCCAATGTCGAGGCTTCGACCGTCGAAGGCGCGAAGCAGGTGATCTCGCTGTTCCCGACCGCGAGCCAGGAAGCCATCAAGCAATGGGGCACCAATGGCGGCGGCATCTTCAACGTCAACTCGGCGCACCCGCTCGAGAATCCGACGCCGTTGACCAACCTGATCGAGGTGGTTTCACTGAACGCGCTCGCCTTCGGCACGGTCATCGCCTTTGGCCGTGTCGCCGGTGCACGCCGCGAGGCGCGCGCGCTGATCGCGGTCATGGCGATCCTCGTCGGCGTCGCGGCCTCGGCCATCTACGCGTCCGAGACGCTGACGCCGCAGCCGGCAATGATCGCCGCTGGCATCCCCGATGCCTCGGCCAACATGGAAGGCAAGGAAGTCCGCTTCGGCGCCGCCACGTCGGCCATGTGGGCCGCCCAGACCACGGGTGCCTCGAACGGCTCGGTCAATTCCATGCATGGCAGCTACATGCCGCTCGGAGGCGGCGTTGCGATGTTCCTGATGCAGCTCGGCGAGATTCTGCCCGGCGGCGTCGGTTCCGGCCTTTACGGCATGGTGGTGATGGCGCTGCTCGCGGTCTTCGTCGCCGGCCTGATGGTCGGGCGTACACCGGAATATCTCGGCAAGAAGGTGGAGGCACGTGAGATCAAGTTCGCGATGCTGGCGGTGCTCATCCTGCCTCTCTCGATCCTCGGCTTCTCCGCGATCGCTGCGGTGCTGCCGGTCGCGCTCGAGGGACTGCTCAACAAGGGGCCGCGCGGTCTGACCGAAATCCTCTACGCATACTCCTCGGCGACGGGAAACAACGGCTCGGCCTATGCCGGCCTGACCGCCAATGCGCCCTGGTGGAACACCACGCTCGGCATCGCGATGCTGCTCGGCCGCTTCGCCTATGCCATTCCGGTGCTCGCCATCGCGGGCGCTATCGCGGCCAAGCCGAAACTCCAGCCCACCGCCGGCACTCTGCCTTCTGACAGCCCGCTCTTCGTCGGCCTGCTGATCGGCATCATCCTGATCCTGGGTGGCCTGCAATTCTTCCCGGCGCTCGCGCTCGGACCAATCGTCGAGCACTTCCAGGTGCTTGCGGCGGCTCGTTGAGCCGACAAAGGAAAGCTTCCATGAGTATGTCCTTCGTCAAATCCTCCAGCTTCGACCAGGGCGTCGTGCTGACGGCGCTGAAGAGCGCCTTCGTCAAGCTCGACCCGCGCAAGCTCACCGGAAATCCCGTGATCCTGGCCACGGAGGTCGTCGCGGCGCTCGCGACGGTTTCCGCCGCGGTCGCCCTTTCCGCCGGCGCACCTGCCGGGTTTCCGATCCAGATCGCGGCCTGGCTCTGGCTCACCGTGCTCTTCGCCAATTTTGCCGAGAGCATTGCCGAAGGGCGCGGCAAGGCGGCGGCAGATTCGCTCCGTGCCGCCCGCGTCACCACCAAGGCCAAGCTGATCATCGACCCTGAGCGGAATGCGATGATCCCGACCGCGGCCCACAAGCTCGTTCCGGGCGATCTCGTGCTGGTCGAGGCCGGCGACGTGATCCCGGCCGATGGCGAGATCGTCGAGGGTGTCGCCTCGGTCAACGAGGCCGCGATCACCGGCGAATCCGCTCCGGTGATCCGGGAGAGCGGTGGCGACCGCTCGGCCGTCACCGGCGGCACCACGGTGGTCTCCGACTGGATCAAGATGAAGGTCACGTCGCAGCCGGGCTCCTCCTTCCTCGATCGCATGATCGCGATGGTGGAAGGCGCCGACAGGCGCAAGACCCCGAACGAGCTTGCGCTTGCCGTGCTGCTCGCCGGCCTGACGCTGGTCTTCCTGGTAGCCGTCGTCACCCTGACCGGCCTTGGTGCCTTCTCCGGCATCTCGCTCGATCCCATGGTGCTCGGTGCGCTCTTCGTCACGCTGATCCCGACCACGATCGGCGGATTGCTCAGCGCGGTCGGCATCGCAGGCATGGACCGGCTGCTCAAGGTCAACGTGCTCGCGACCTCCGGGCGCGCAGTCGAAGCCGCGGGCGACATCGACACGCTGCTGCTCGACAAGACCGGCACGATCACCTTCGGCAACCGCATGGCCGTCGAGGTCATCCCGGCGCCGGGCGTTCGCCCGGACAATGCGCTGCGCGCCGCGCTCATGGCCTCTCTCGCCGACGAGACCCCCGAGGGTCGCTCGATCGTCGAATTGGCGCGGGAGCAAGGCATTACTGCCAGCATCCCGGACCATGCGACCGCGATCGCCTTCAGCGCGACGACGCGTCAGTCGGGCCTCGACGATAACGGCCAGTCCTGGCGCAAGGGCGCGGTCGATGCCGTGCTGACCATGCTCGATCTGCGCGACGGCCAGGTCCCGGCCGAGATGCGCCACGCGGTCGACCGCATCGCCCGCTCGGGCGGCACGCCGCTCGCGGTCAGCGAGAACGGTGCGCTGGTCGGCGTCATCCACCTCAAGGATGTGGTGAAGCCCGGCGTCAAGGATCGCTTCGCCGATCTTCGCCGCATGGGTGTGCGCACCGTGATGATCACCGGCGACAATCCCGTCACCGCTGCGGCCATCGCCTCCGAAGCCGGCGTCGACGATTTTCTCGCCGAGGCGACCCCGGAGGACAAGCTGCGCATGATCCGCACCGAGCAGGCCAAGGGCCGTCTCGTCGCGATGTGCGGCGACGGCGCCAATGATGCCCCGGCGCTCGCGCAGGCCGATGTCGGCGTGGCCATGCAGACCGGGGCGCAGGCCGCCCGCGAGGCGGGCAACATGGTCGATCTCGACAGCGATCCGACCAAGGTCCTGGAGATCGTCGAGGTCGGCAAGCAGCTCCTGATCACGCGCGGAGCACTGACCACTTTCTCGATCGCCAACGACGTCGCCAAATATTTCGCGATCATCCCGGCCCTGTTCGTGGCCGCGCTGCCGGCCTTGGGCGCCCTCAACGTCATGGGGCTCACGAGCCCGCATAGCGCCATCCTCTCGGCCGTGATCTTCAACGCGCTGGTCATCATCGCGCTGATCCCGCTGGCCCTGCGCGGCGTGCGCTATCGCGCCATCGGCGCCGCCAAGCTGCTCTCGCGCAACCTCACCCTCTATGGCATCGGCGGGCTGATCGCGCCCTTCGTCGGCATCAAGCTGATCGACATGATCGTCACAGCCCTGAAGCTCGCCTGACGCCGCGGACAAGGAGCACCAACCATGTTGTCCCATCTTCGTCCTGCCATCGCCTCGATGGTGTTCTTCACCCTCGTCCTCGGCCTTGCCTACCCGCTCGGCGTGACCGGTATCGCCGGCGCGGCCTTCCCGTCCCAGGCCGGCGGTTCTCTGATCCGCAATACCCAAGGCGAGATCGTCGGTTCGCAGTGGATCGGCCAGAACTTCAAGGGCGACGCCTATCTGCGTCCCCGCCCCTCCGCCGCCGGCAAGGACGGCTATGATGCAGCGGGCTCATCGGGCTCGAATCTGGGCCCCATGAACGAGGACCTCGCTGCACGGATCAAGGCGGATGCCGAGGCGCTGCGGGAGGCCGACGGGAAAGGGTCCTTGCCGGCCGATGCGGTTACCGCTTCCGCTTCGGGTCTGGATCCCCATATCTCGCCGGAGAACGCGGACCGCCAGGTCGCTCGCATCGCCAAAACCCGCGGCATCGCCCCGGACCAGGTTGCGGCGATCATCGCAGCGAACACGCAGGGGCCGACCTTCGGCTTTCTCGGTCGTTCGCGTGTAAACGTGCTGACCGCGAATCTCGCCCTCGACGCGCGTTATCCGAAGCCGCAAGCTAAGGCGCCATGAGCCCAGCGTTATGACTGCAGACGAGACCAGATTCCGGGAGCAGGGACGCCCCGATCCCGATGCCCTTCTGGCGCAGGCCGGCCGCAAACGCGGCCGGCTCAAGATTTTTCTGGGCATGGCTCCAGGCGTCGGCAAGACCTACGAGATGCTGTCCCAGGGCCGCCGCGCCCAGGCCGAGCATGGCGAGGTCCTTGTCGGCGTGGTCGAGACCCATGGGAGGCGGGAGACCGAGGCCCTGCTMGACGGTCTCGAGGTCATGGCGCGCCGACCGATCGAGCATCGCGGCCGGACCTTGCTGGAGTTCGACCTCGATGCGGCGCTGGCCGTCAAGCCGCGCCTCCTGCTCGTCGACGAATATGCCCATTCCAACGCTCCCGGCAGCCGCCACCCGAAACGCTGGCAGGATGTCGAGGAACTGCTCGAATCCGGTATCGACATCTGGACGACGCTGAACGTCCAGCATCTGGAGAGCCTCGTCGACGTGGTCTGGAAGATCACCGGCGTGCGTCAGCGTGAAACGGTGCCGGACAGCGTCCTCAGCCGGGCGGACGAGATCGAGCTGATCGATATCACCCCGACCGAACTGCGCCAGCGCATGGCAGAGGGCAAAGTCTATCTGCCCGAGACGGCGCGGCTCGCCGCCGACAATTTCTTCAAGCCCGAGAACCTGACGGCGCTGCGCGAACTGGCCTTGCGCCGCGCTGCCCAGACCGTCGACGACCAGCTCAGCCAGGCGATGAAGCGTGCCGGCGTCGAAGGCCCCTGGGCGGCCGGCGAGCGCATCCTGGTCCTGATCGGGCCGGACGCCATGGCGAGTTCGCTGGTGCGCGCGGGACGGCGCCTCTCCGACATGATGATGGACGCGCCCTGGACGGTGGCGCATGTCGAGCGGCCGAACCGCGTCGAGCCGGATTCTGCTCGCGGCCGCAGCCTGTCGGAAGCGCTCAAGCTCGCCGAACAGCTCGGCGCAGCCAATGTCGTGCTGACAGGCGACGATCTCGTCGCCACCGTACTGGACTATGCCAGGCGCAACAACGTCACCCAGATCGTCGTCGGCAAGTCGCACCGCCGGGGCTGGCGCGCCTGGTTCCACCGGTCGCTGGCGCCAGCCCTGCTCGAGGCACAGAACGGCGCGGCGCTGCACATCATCACCGAGAGCGCGTCCGGGCCTGCCGTCCCGTCGTCCCCAGTTCMGAAGCGCGCGTTGCAATGGGGCGGCCACCTCGCCTCCGCTGCGCTGGTCGGTGGCACGATCCTTATCGGGGAGATGATCCAGAACCGTGTCGAGAATGCCAATCTCGCCATGCTGTTCATGGTCAGCGTGCTGATATCGGGACTCGCATTCGGTCTCTGGCCAGCCGTCACGGCCGCAGCCTTCGCCGCGGTTGCCTATAATTTCTTCTTCCTCGAGCCGCTGCTGAGCTTCTGGATCGGCCATCCAGCGGATGTCCTGACATTCCTCGTCTTCTTCGCGGTGGCGATGACGACGGGTGGCCTGACGGGGCGGGTCCGGGATCAGGCCAGGGCGACGGCGCGACGAGCCTCGGCGATCACCGCATTGCTCGCCGCGAGCCGGCGGCTGTCGGGAGCCGCGCGCAAGGAGGATGCAGCCACGATCCTGGCCGAGCAGCTTTCGGCCGCGACGTCCGGCAAAATCGTCGTCTTCCTACCGCATGGCGAGGAAATCGCCGCGGCGGCCGGAGCGCCTGCGCTCGAGGCGCTCAGCACAGCAGACATGACCGCGGCGCGCTGGACCTGGACGCGCGGCGAGCCTGCCGGCGCCGGCACCGGCACCTTGCCCAATGCTGCCTGGACATTCCGCGCGCTGCAGGGCGTGCGCTCGCGCTCGGGCGTCGTCGGATTCGAACCGCAAGCGCTGCTCGATGCCGAGAACGAACGCTTCGCGCTGGCGCTGCTCGATCAGGGGGCGATCGCGCTGGAGCGGGCCGAACTGGCCGCCGCGGCCGTCGATGCCGAGGCGCTCCGCCGCAGTGATCGGCTGCGCTCGGCGCTGCTCAACTCCGTCAGCCATGATCTGCGCACGCCGCTGGCGACGGTGCTCGGATCGGCGACGACGCTGATCGACTTCGGCAAGACGGTCGAGCCCGCGGTGCGCGACGACCTGCTGCTCTCGATCCGCGAGGAGGCCGAAAGGCTCAATCGTTATGTCGGCGATCTGCTCGACATGTCGCGGCTGGAAGGCGGAGCGCTGGTGACGCGCCGCGACTGGACCGATGTGCGCGACGTGATTGCCGCAGCGATCGAGCGCGTCTCGCGCCGCCTCGATCACCGCCGCGTCCAGCGCGATTTTCCCGCTGCGCTTTCGGCCGTACGGGCCGACCCTGGCCTGCTCGAGCAGGCTCTGGTCAACATCCTGGAAAATGCCATCACCTATAGCGAGGACGGTTCGTTGATCGAGACGGCGGCCTATGAAGACAGGGGCAATGTCGTGATCTCGATCGAGGATGAAGGTCGCGGTATCCCCACTGCCGAGCTGGAACGCGTCTTCGAGAAGTTCCGCAGGCTCGAGGAATCGACCGACCGTGGCGGGGAACGCGGCAAGGGCGCCGGCCTCGGCCTCGCCATCTCAAAGGGCTTCGTCGAGGCGATGGGCGGGCGGATCGCAGCCGCGAGCCMGATCCAGGACCGTCCGGACGGAACACCCGGCGGCACCCGCATCCTGATCAGCTTGCGCAAGGACAGCGCGCCCGGAGTCACGACATGACAGCCTTTCGCCCTCGTATCCTCGTCATCGACGATGAACCTCAGATCCATCGCTTCCTGGCTCCGGCGCTCGATGCCGCCGGTTACGAGCCGGTTCGCGCCGATGACGCCGCAGCCGGCCTGCGCGAGCTTGCACGAAAGCCGCCGGATGCGGTCGTGCTCGATCTCGGTCTGCCCGACATGGACGGCAAGGAGGCGCTGGCCAAGGCGCGGGCCTTTTATGACGGCCCGGTGATCATCCTCTCGGCGCGGGATCGCGAGACCGAGAAGATCGATGCGCTCGATGCCGGTGCCGATGACTATGTCGAAAAGCCGTTCGGGGTCGGCGAATTGCTGGCACGGCTGCGCGTGGCGCTGCGTCACCGCATCGAGCGTCAGGGTGCGGACGCGGTGATCCGCTCGGGCGCCGTCGAGATCGATCTCGTCAATCGACGCGTCAGCCGCGACGGTACGCATGTGAAGCTGTCACCAAAGGAATATGACCTGCTCGCCTCGCTCGCCGGCGGCAATGGCCGGGTACTGACCCATCGCCAGATCCTCACTGCCGTCTGGGGGCCGGCACATGAGCACGATGTGCAGTATCTCCGCGTCTTCGTCGGTCAGCTCCGCCAGAAGCTCGAGCAGGACCCGACGAGCCCGAAGCTGATCGAGACCGAACCCGGCGTCGGTTACCGGCTCGGCGGACTGGTCTAGCGTGATCTTGGCGGTGAGAGGATTATTTCGCCCCCGCCCCTTCTGCAGCTGCGGCAAAGACAAATATCCTCCTTTTCAACGGGAATAAGAAAAAACACGCTACCAGACGTGAATTGAACCCACCGCTGCGCTGCCGTATTTGAGATGTTCGGAATAGCGAACAAGGTGAGCGCTGAAGGTGGCCATTCTCAACGTCATCGACCGGCAGGGTCAGCCGCATGAACTCGAGGCTGTCGAAGGCTGGCGGGTCATGGAAATCCTGCGCGACTATCGCGTCGGGATCGAAGGCGTCTGCGGCGGTTCCTGCGATTGCGCCACCTGCCATGTCATCGTCTCGCCGGAATGGGCCGAGCGCCTGCCCGAGCCGCGCGAGGACGAGATCGACGCACTCGATACGCTGCCGCTGATTGAACGGACCTCCCGGCTCTCGTGCCAGATCATCTGGTCCGATGATCTCGACGGCCTGACGCTGACCCTGGCGGAGGCTGCGTGATGGCCGCTGCCCCCAAGCGCCCGCCTCTTCCGGCAATCCTTCTCGCCAATGATCTGCTTGATGGCGATGTCGTTTTCGCTTCGGTTGCTGCCGCCGGTGCGCTCGCCTGGACGCGCGATCCCGCGCTTGCGCTGGTCGCAGCCGACGATGCGGCAGCGGCGCGGCTGGAGGCCTATGCCGTCAGCGAATTCGCAGCCCAGCATGTCGTCGATGCCTACCTCGTCGATGTCGCGATCGAGGCCGGCGGGCCGGTGCCACGGCATTATCGCGAACGCATGAAGACGCTCGGACCGAGCAACCGTCCCGATCTCGGCAAGCAGGCCGGGGGTATCGCAGCCGAGCGGAGGGCCTGAGACATGTATCGCTACGATGAATTCGATGCGCGCTTCGTCCGCGAGCGGGTCGCCCAGTTCCGGGATCAGGTCGGCCGCCGGCTCAATGGTTCGCTGACCGAGGACGAGTTCAAGCCGCTGCGGCTGAAGAACGGTGTCTACCTGCAGCTCCACGCCTATATGCTGCGCATTGCGGTGCCCTACGGCACGCTGTCTTCGCGCCAATTGCGCCAGCTCGCCCTGATCGGCGAACGCTATGACCGCGGCTATGGCCATTTCACCACGCGCCAGAACCTGCAGTTCAACTGGCCGAAACTGCGTGACATCCCGGAGATCCTGGATCTCCTTGCCGAGGTCGAGATGCATTGCATCCAGACCTCGGGCAACTGCATCCGCAATGTCACGGCCGATCATTTCGCCGGTGTCGCGCAGGACGAGATCGAGGACCCGCGCCCGACCGCCGAACTGATCCGGCAATGGTCGAGCCTGCATCCCGAGTTCAGCTACCTGCCGCGCAAGTTCAAGATCGCGGTGACAGGGGCCGAGCATGACCGGGCCGTGATCAAGGCGCATGACATCGGCCTGCGCCTGCGGCGGCAACCGGACACCAATGCCATCTCCTATGAGGTCAGTGTCGGCGGCGGTCTCGGCCGCACGCCGATGATCGGCAAGGTGGTGCGCGACTATCTGCCCAAGGCCGACCTCCTCGCCTATCTCGAGGCGATCATGCGGGTCTATAATCTCGAAGGCCGCCGCGACAACAAGTACAAGGCTCGGGTCAAAATCCTGGTCCACGAGATTGGCGCCGAGGAATTCACGCGGCGCGTCGAGGAGGAGTTCGCACGGCTCGACGGTCCCTCCGTCAATGCCGACCCTGCGGAAGTCGCACGCATCGCCGCCTATTTCGCTCCGCCAACCTACGAGGCCCTGCCCGCCGTCAGCCGCGTGCTGGAAGCGACCAAGGCCACAAATCCCGCCTTCGCGCGCTGGGTGGAGGTCAACACAGCTCCGCATAAGGCCCCTGGCTATGCAGCGCTGACCATTTCGCTGAAGCCGATAGGCCAGGCGCCGGGCGACGCGACCTCTGAGCAGATGCGGCTCGTCGCCGACCTGGCCGAGCAGTATTCGCATGACGAACTGCGCGTCACCCATGCGCAGAACCTCGTCCTGCCGCATGTGCGCCAACGCGATCTCTTTGCGATCTGGCAGAAGCTCGGCGAAGCGGGCCTGGCCTCCGCCAATGTCGGGATGATCACCGACATCATCTCCTGCCCCGGGCTCGATTATTGCGCGCTGGCGACAGCGCGCTCGATCCCGATCGCCCAGGCCATCCAGCATCGCTTCGCGGATGCCGAGCGTCAGCGCCAGATCGGAGAGCTGAACATCAAGATCTCCGGCTGCATCAATGCCTGCGGCCACCACCATGTCGGCCATATCGGCATTCTCGGCCTGGAGAAGCGCGGCATCGAATCCTACCAGATCACGCTCGGTGGCGACGCGACCGAGAACGCGGCCATCGGCGAGATTCTGGGCCCTGGCCTTGCCGCCGAGGACGTGCCCGATGCGATCGAACGCATCGTCAATGTCTATGTCGGGACGCGCCAGGCGAACGAGAGCTTTATCGATGCCGTCCGCCGGCTCGGCCTTGGACCTTTCAAAGCCGCATTCCAGGAGACCGCGCATGCTGTTGCTTGATCGCTCCGGCACCAAGACGGATGTCTGGACGCGCAGCGAAGGGGCGGCCATCGACAACCTCTCGCACGCCCTCGTCGACTGGGAGGCTTTGCCGGACGCGCTGCGGCAGAAAGCCCGTGACCAGCGCATCGGCGTGAGCGTGCCCAATCATATTCGGATCGCCGAACTCAAGCTTGTCCTCCGGCAGCTCTCGCTGGTGAGCGTTGCCTTCCCGGCCTTCTCGGACGGGCGCGGCTTCAGCCTGGCCAAGCTCATTCGCAACCACGGCTTCACCGGAACCCTGCGCGCCAGCGGCCCCTTGATCGCCGACCAGTTCGCCTATGCGCTCTCATGCGGCTTCGACGAGATCGAACTGCCGGAGACCAGTGCGGCGCGCCAGCCGGTCGAGCAATGGCTGAGCGCGGCCAGCCGGATCAGCCATGGCTATCAGCGCGGCTACGGTGACAGCCGCAACATTCTCGACCAGCGGCGCGCGGCCCGCGCTGCAGCAGGTTGATTCATGGCCAGGTTCTCGCAGAGCGAGGCAGGCTGCCAGCGCGCCCGCGAGGGTGAGGATTTGAGGGAGGACTGCATGGACGGCGACCTGTTGCGCGCGATTCCGCCTCGCCCCTATGAACGCTGGTTCGATATTTGCTTTCGGCTTATCATCCTTGCGCTTGCCGGATTCTGGTTGTTGATGCCGCCGGCTGGCGCACCGGATCGGCCGGTCGACCTGAAGGCGGCAGAAACCACGCGATGACGCAAAGAGCGCCCGAACCGACGACTGCGCGCCGCATCGAGCGGCTGGCGACGTTGCCGCTGTTCCACAAGCTGGACGGGCGCAAGGTCTTGCTGGCGGGTACGGGCGAAGGTGCGCTCTGGAAGGCCGAGTTGCTCGCGGCGTCTGGAGCCGATCTCCTCATTCTTGCCGGGGTGGAGACGGAGCTGTTCGACAGTCTCGTCGCTGACCCGGCTGCCGCCGGGATCACCCTGTACAGCCGCCACTGGCAGCCGGGCGACTTCGATGGCGCGGCGCTGGCCATCGGCGAGATCGAAGAGGACGAGGAGGCACACGCCTTCGCGTCCGCCGCACGGCAGGCCGGCGTGCCGGTCAACGTCGTCGACAAGCCGGAATTCTGCGACTTCGCCTTCGGGTCGGTCGTGAATCGGTCCCCGCTGGTCGTCGCGATCTCGACCGACGGCGCTTCGCCCGTTTTTGGCCAGACCATCCGTACCAAGATCGAAGCCCTCCTTCCCGCCGGTCTCAAGGACTGGGCGCAGGCCGCCAAGGAGTGGCGGCCTGCAGTTCAGGCCCGCGACCTGCCCTTCGCGCTGCGTCGTGCCTTCTGGGAGAAATTCACCCGCCGCGCCATGGCAGAACCGGAACGCGCGCCGCAATCCCACGACGAAGCGGAGCTCTTTGCCGCACTCGACCGTCTCGAGAGCGGCCATCAGGGCATCGGCAGGGTCACGCTCGTCGGCGCTGGCCCCGGCGATCCGGAATTGCTGACCCTGAAGGCGATCCGCGCGCTGCAGAGCGCCGACATCATCCTCTATGACGACCTCGTCTCCGCGGGCGTGCTGGAATTCGCCCGCCGCGAGGCCAAGCGCATGCTGGTCGGCAAGACCGGCTATGGTCCCTCCGTCAAGCAGGACGACATCAACGCGCTGATCGTTTCGCTCGCGAGCCACGGCAAGCATGTCGTGCGGCTGAAGGGCGGCGATCCCGGCATTTTCGGCCGCGCCGGCGAGGAGATCGAAGCCTGCGCCCGGGCCGGTATTCCCGTCGTCATGGTGCCCGGCATCTCGGCGGCTCAGGGGGCGGCGGCATCACTCGGCCTCTCCCTGACCCATCGCGACCATGCCAGGCGGTTGCAGTTCGTGACCGGCCATGCCCGCACGGGGACGCTGCCMGAGGATCTCGACTGGCGAGCTCTTGCCGATCCTCATGCGACGACCGTGATCTATATGGCGCGGAACACCCTGGCCGCCTTCCGCGAGCAGGCGATTGCCGCTGGTCTCGCCCCCGAGACGCCGGCGATCGCAGTGGTCGCCGCGACGCAGCCCGGCGAAGCGCGTTTGCGCGCAACGATCGCCACCCTGCCGGAGCGGCTTGGCGAGCTGCCGCCCAAAGGGCCGCTGCTTGTGCTGATCGGACGCGCGCTCGAAGGTGTTGCAGCCGAGGCGCTCGATCTGCAGACTCTGCGCAGCGCCTGACCGGCCGATCGAATCGGCGGACGCCCGATATGCGGGTTTGTGTCCGGCCCCGCCTGAACGACGCGATTGCCGCATCTGCCTTGGAACGCCTTGAAAGGAGAGACGTTTTCTCCGGACGGGGCAAAGTTTGGAAGGGGCTACCTGCACCGGTAGGTTGAGGAAATACCGCCAATTCAGTACGCTTTGTTTGTTATTCAGAACGGTTGCCCGCTCATATGAGCTGACGGCATTGATTTCGACGGAGCACTGACATGACGCAAGAGCGCATTCGCCGGATAATCCAGGCAGCCCTGATCGTCGGCGCCTTTTCCATCTGCTTCGGTATCGTCAGCGGCGCTCGCGCCCAGAGCGAGTTGCTCAACGTCTCCTATGATCCGACCCGCGAACTCTACCGCGCCATCAACACCGCCTTCACCGCCGAGTGGCAGAAGAAGACGGGGCAGAAGCTGACGATCCGCCAGTCGCATGGTGGTTCGGGCGCCCAGGCCCGCACCGTGATCGACGGGCTCAATGCCGACGTGCTGACATTGGCGCTGGCGGGCGATATCGACGCCGTTGCCGAGCGCTCGAAGAAGATCCCGTTCGACTGGCAAAAGCGCTTGCCGCAGAACTCCTCTCCCTACACCTCGACGATCGTGTTCCTGACCCGCAAGGGCAACCCCAAGGCCGTCAAGGACTGGGGCGACCTCGCCAAGCCTGGCATCAGCGTCATCACCCCGAATCCCAAGACTTCGGGTGGCGCACGCTGGAACTATCTCGCGGCCTGGGCCTGGGCCGAGAAGGCCTATGGCAAGGACGAGGCGAAGGTGCGGGACTATATCGCCGCCGTGCTGAAGAACGTGCCGGTGCTCGACACGGGCGCGCGCGGCTCGACCACGACCTTCGCCCAGCGCGGCCAGGGTGACGTCTTCCTGTCATGGGAAAACGAGGCCTTCCTCGTGCTGCAGGAATTCGGCGCCGACAAGTTCGACATCGTCGTGCCCTCGCTTTCGATCCTGGCAGAGCCGCCGGTGACGATCGTCGACGGCAATGTCGATGCCAAGGGAACGCGTGCCGCAGCCCAGGCCTATCTCGAATTCCTCTATACGCCGGCTGCACAGGCCATCATCGCGAAGAACTTCTACCGGCCGCGCAATACGGAGGCCGCGGCAGCTGAGGACCTCGCGCGTTTCCCCAAGCTTGAGCTGATCACCATCGACACCGTTTTCGGTGGCTGGACCAAGGCACAGAAGGATCATTTCGCCGATGGCGGGACCTTCGATCAGCTTTACAAGCCGGCGCGGTGACCGCGTGGCGGTAACGGCCAGCTCCTGGCGGCAGCCTAGCATCCTTCCCGGTTTCGGGTTGTCGCTCGGCATCACGATCAGCGCCTTGTCGCTGATCGTGCTCATCCCGCTCGCGGCACTCTTCCTCAAGGCGGCAAGCGCTGGCCCCGCTGATATCTGGGCGATCATCACCTCGGCCCGCACCCAGGCTGCCTTGAAGCTGTCCTTTGGCGCTGCCCTGTTTTCCGCGATCCTCAACGCCATCTTCGGGCTGATCATCGCCTGGGTTCTGGTGCGCTACCGCTTCCCCGGCCGGCGGCTGCTCGATGCCGCGGTCGACCTGCCCTTCGCGCTGCCGACCGCTGTCGCAGGCATCGCCCTCGCCTCGATCTACGCGCCGAACGGCTGGATCGGTGCCCTGCTGGCTCCCTACAACATCAAGGTCGCCTATACCCCGCTCGGCGTCATGGTGGCGCTCGTCTTCATCGGCCTGCCCTTCGTGGTGCGGACCGTGCAGCCAGTGCTGGAGGAAGCCGATGCGGATATCGAGGAGGCCGCCGCACTGCTTGGCGCCAGCCGGTTGCGCACCATTTTCAGGGTCATCCTTCCCGGTATCGTGCCAGCGTTGCTGACCGGCTTCGTCCTCGCCTTCGCCCGTGCCGTCGGCGAATACGGCTCGGTGATCTTCATCGCGGGCAACGTGCCGATGTTCTCCGAGATCGCCCCGCTCCTGATCGTGATCCGGCTGGAACAGTTCGACTATGCGGGGGCTTCCGTCGTCGCGACGATCATGTTGATCGTCTCCTTCGCGCTGATCCTGGCGATCAATGGAATCCAGTCCTGGAGCCGCGGGAGACTGGGTCATGTCTGACACGCCGCTGCCGGCCGCCATCTACAAGACCGACCGCGCGCTGCGCGACGGCTTCTGGATCCGCGCCCTGCTGTTGAGCCTGGCACTGGGCTTTCTGCTGCTGTTCCTCTTCCTGCCGCTGATCGCGGTCTTCATCGAAGCCTTTGCGAAGGGATATGGGCTCTTCCTGGAGAGCATTACGGAGCCGGATGCCCTGAGCGCCGTTCGCCTGACCCTGCTGGTCGCCGCCATCGCGGTGCCCTTCAATCTAGTCGTCGGCGTCGCCGCCGCCTGGGCCATCGCCAAGTTCGAGTTCCGGGGAAAGAGCCTGCTGATCAGCTTCATCGACCTGCCCTTCTCGGTCTCTCCGGTGATCTCGGGCCTGGTCTATGTTCTGCTCTTCGGCGCGCAGGGCTTTCTCGGGCCCTGGCTCAAGGCCCATGATATCGAGATCATCTTCGCGCTGCCCGGGCTGGTGCTGGCGACGATCTTCGTCACGTTCCCCTTCGTTGCGCGCGAGTTGATTCCGCACATGCAGGCGCTCGGCTCGAGCGACGAAGAGGCGGCCCTGACGCTGGGCGCCTCGCCCTGGCGCACCTTCCTCACCATCACGCTGCCGAATGTGAAGTGGAGCCTGTTCTATGGCGTGCTGCTCTGCAACGCACGCGCCATGGGCGAGTTCGGCGCCGTCACGGTCGTGTCCGGCCGGATCAGGGGGCTGACCACGACGATGCCGCTGCATGTCGAGATTCTCTACAATGAATACAACAGCGTCGCTGCCTTTGCCGTCGCCTCGTTGCTGGCCGGGCTTGCACTGGTGACGCTCGCCCTCAAGACCTATCTCGAATGGCACTTCGCGGATGCGATCTCCGCCAAGTCGCGCCATTGACGGAGGCTACCAATGTCCGTTGCCGTAACCATCGAGAGCGTCCAGAAGAGCTTCTCGAATTTTGCCGCCCTCCGCGGCGTTTCGCTCGACGTGCAGCCCGGCGAACTCGTCGCGCTGCTCGGCCCATCGGGCTCGGGCAAGACCACGCTGCTGCGGCTGATCGCAGGGCTCGAACAGGCCGATGATGGCCGCGTGCTGTTCGACGAAACCGATACGCGCCGACTCAGCCTGCGCGAGCGGCGGATCGGCTTTGTCTTCCAGCACTACGCGCTGTTCAGGCATATGGATGTCGCGTCCAACATTGCCTTCGGCCTCAAGGCCCGGCCGCGGAGCGAGAGGCCGAGCGCGAGCGAAATCTCCAGGCGCGTCAGCGAACTGCTCGAACTCGTCCAGCTCGGCGGGCTTGAGCGGCGCTTCCCGACGCAACTATCCGGTGGCCAGCGCCAGCGCGTCGCCCTTGCCCGCGCGCTCGCCATCGAGCCGCGCGTGCTGCTGCTCGACGAACCCTTTGGAGCGCTCGATGCCAAGGTCCGCAAGGATTTGCGCGGCTGGCTGCGCGACCTTCACAGGCGCACCGGCCACACCACCCTCTTCGTCACCCATGACCAGGAAGAGGCCCTCGAGCTGGCCGACCGCGTCGCGATCCTGAACGACGGGCGGCTGGAGCAGGTCGGTTCGCCCGATGACGTCTATGACCATCCAGCGACGCCCTTCGTCTGCGAATTCCTGGGCGAGGCGAACAAGCTCCCTGTCGAGGTCGTCGGCGGGCAGGCCTTCTTCGGCAATCGGCCGGTCCTTGGCGGCCTGCAGCAGAACCAGGGCGGGGCCGCCTCGCTCTATGTCCGGCCGCAGCATATGCGCATCGTTGACGATACCCCGCTCGCCCTCCCCGGCGTGGTCGAGGATTTGCGCCGCAACGGGCCGCTGCGGCGCGCCGAGATTGCCGTTGAAGGCTTGATCCGGCGGATCGATGTCGATCTCGCAAGCCAGGTCGCACCGGCCATCGGCGAACGGGTGCGCTTGCGGATCACCCATGGCAGCCTGTTTGCCGCGGCGTGACACCACCCTCGCCTCATCGCCGCCGACCGTTTAAGTCTTTCGCCGAGTCAGGCTTTGAGAGGACACGACGATGAAAGCACGGGCAAGCTGGGTCGAGGGCATGGCCTTCATGGGTGAGGCCGGCAGCGGCCACGCCATCATCATGGATGGCGCTCCGGAATATGGCGGGCGCAATATCGGCATCCGGCCGATGGAGATGCTGCTGATCGGTCTCGCGGGCTGCACCGGCTTCGATGTCGTCTCGATCCTCAAGAAGGGCCGCGAAGCCGTCACGGGGTGCGAGGTCGAAGTCGAGGCCGAGCGCGCGACTGAAGACCCGAAGGTCTTCACCAAGATCCATCTCTCCTATCGCGTGACCGGCCGCGGGCTGGCGCAAGCCAAGGTCGAGCGCGCCGTCACATTGTCGAAGGAAAAATACTGCTCCGCCTCGATCATGCTCGGGGCGACGGCCGAGATGAGCTACGCGCTCGAAGTTGTCGATGAACTGCAGCAGGTGGCGGCGGAATGAGCGATACCTTCTCCGGACTGACCACGCCTGAGGCCCTGGCCCGGCGCCTGGCCGACAGCAACCTCGTCGTTCTCGACATCCGCTCATCGGTCGATGGTGGCGGAAAGGCGGCCTATGAGGCGGGACATATCCCAGGCGCCGTGCACACCAATTACGTCGCCGACGGCTGGCGCGCCAAGGTCGGCAATGCACCGGGCATGCTGCCGCCGCTCGATCATCTGGCCGGGCTGGTCGGCAGCCTCGGCATCAAGCCGCATGACGATGTCGTCATCGTACCGGCAGGCGTCAGCGCGACCGACTTCGCCGCAGCTGCGCGGGTCTACTGGACCTTGAAGCTGATCGGCCATGGCCAGCAGGCCATTCTCGATGGCGGATTCCGGGCGTGGAGCGCCGACCCGTCGCGACCGATCGAAGCCGGTCCATCCGCGCCAAAACCGGCCGAGCCTTATCCCGTCGTCGTGCAGCAGCGGCTGCGCAGCACTGCCGATGCCGCCCTCGTCGCCTCGAAGAGCAGGCTCGCGACCCTGGTCGACGCCCGTTCGGCGAGCTATTTCGAGGGCCGCGAGAAGGCTGCGGAAGCGACGCGCGCCGGGCATATTCCAGGCGCGATTTCGCGTGACTACGCAGAGGCCTTCGATCTCTCGACCGGTCGCCTGAAACCTGCAGGCGACCTGTCGGCCCTGTTTTCCAGCGTGCCGAACGGACCTGCGATTTCCTATTGCAACACCGGCCACACTGCAGCGCTGAACTGGTTCGTGCTTTCCGAACTTCTGGGGAACGACGAGGTGTCGCTCTATGACGGCTCGATGACCGACTGGACGCAGGATCTCGAACGCCCGGTTGCAACGAGGGATAGTCAGGCGGCCTGATGACGCAGAGCGGAGGCGCGCGTTAACGCGCGCCTCCGCTCGCGCCCTGCCTGAATCCAGCTGTCGTTCGACCTTTTCAGACCAGACTCGACCGCGAGGGGCGATGCCGGGCAATCCGGTAAACTGCCGCCGGCGGGATGTTGCGCAATGTCGAGCCGATCCGTGTTGCGCGAAGGCCGAGGCGATCCAGGATTGGCTTCGGGATGGGGCAGCGCGTCGTATAGGTGACCTGATAGAAGGCGCCGCCCGGCCGCAAATAGCCAAACGCGCCCCTGAGAATGGCGATGACCTTTCGTGGCGGCATCGAAAGCACGGGAAGGCCGCTGATCACGGCGCCAACCCCTCCTGCTTCGTAAAGAGCGACTTCGCGAAGGCGTGAAGCGTCCATCCAGCGCACACGGGCCTCGGGAAAGCGCATTTCGAGCAGCCGCGCAAAATCGGGCCCGAACTCGACGAGGGTCAGGTTGTGCTCGGGCACGCCTCGCCTGATGAGCGCCTGGGTAAATGCGCCGGTTCCAGGTCCAAGTTCAATGACAGGCCCGGTTTCCGGCGTGACCTCCTGTGTCATCAGATCCGCCAGGGCGGTGCCCGACGGCGTCACCGAAGCGACACGCAACGGCGCACCGATCCAGGCGCGGAAGAAAGACCAGTTGTCGGAGGCCAGCATGCCGGTCCTCCGTCCCAAGGCGTCTTCAGGCGCAACGCGGAGGCTTCGCCCGGCGCCGGGTAGCATTCTCGATGACATGTGCAGTCCATCCCAGTGGCGGCCACCGCAATGGTTGAGCGGGCCCGGAGCTTCCATGAGTGCACCGCTCTGTTTCGCGGCGCCGTCGGCATCGATGCCACGACGGGGTTGAGCCAGCCTGTCATGCGGAGGCGCAGGGGCGTGCCGGACTCGATGAGGCCGGAATGAGCTCTCGCCGGCGAGGTCGGGACCGAGCTTCCATGCAAGGTTGGCGCAATCCGCACTCGATAGGCGGTTACCCCCGAGGAGCGGGAGATTCCGCCTTGCGCATCTTGTTGGTCGAGGATGAGCCGGCAATGGCTTCAGCGCTGCGCACTGCGCTGACCCGTCAGGACATGGTCGTGGACCATCTGCCAACCAGAGCGGATGCAGAGGCAATGCTGAGCGAAAGCTGCGGCATCTATGATGCAGTGCTGCTTGACCGCCAGTTGCCCGATGGCGACGGCCTGGACCTGGTCCGAAGGCTGCGGGCAAAGGGCGACACGGTGCCGGTCCTCATGCTGACGGCGCGTGGGGACTTGAACGACCGGGTCGCGGGTCTTGACCATGGAGCCGATGACTATCTCGGCAAGCCTTTCGCCTTCGAGGAACTTCTGGCGCGCCTGCGCGCACTCCTGCGCCGGCCTGCCGGCATGCGCTCCGATACGGTGCGGATCGGTCGCCTTTCCTTCGATTTCGTGCACCGCGAGACCCGTGTGGCAGGCCAGATGCTCGCCATGCCGCGGCGCGAATTGCTGGTGCTGGAAGCCCTGATGCGCCGGATGGGGCGAATGGTCTTGCGAACCTTCCTGATGGAGGCCGTGTTCGGTCTGGATGACGAGATCCAGTCCAACGCGCTCGATACCCATGTCTCTCGCCTGCGCCGCAAGCTTGCGGAAGCTGATGCCGGCGCGACGATCGATGGGATTCGCGGAGTCGGTTACCTCATCCGCGAAACCGCCTGACGATGGATGGCGGGTATTCCCTCAAGCGCCGGCTGATCGGGCGGCTCATGGCGTTCCAGGCTGCCGCCATCATGCTGATCGTCGCTGGCTTGTTCGCCACAGGGGCGTTGTTCGACTTCTCATCGGTCGAGAGCACCATTGAGACCCTGCGAGGCGCGGTGGCGCGCGGGCCGACTGGCAAGCTGGTGCTGCGGCCAACGCGCCAATTGACCCGGATGCGGGCTTCTAATCCAAATCTCTGGTTCGTCATCCGGGACCGCACGGGCCACCGCGTGTCCGAAGGAGCCGTTCCTGCGGATTTCAGCCAGCTCGGCGACAGCCTCGACCATATCGGCCAGGCCCGGCTGGGCTGGAATATCGGCGATCCTCCCCGCGCCACGGCACGGGTCAGATGGGTGAACAGCGCAGCTGGCGAGGTCCAGGTCGTGACGGGCACCGAGACCCGGGCATCGCTCTATCTTGTGGCCCTGGGGATGAGCCTCGTGTTCCTCAAGGAGGTTCTGCCCGTTCTCGCCGTGATGGCGGTCGCGGCCCTGCTCGTCACTCCGCTGGTGGTCCGAGGAGCCTTGGCCGGATTGGGCCGGGCAGCGGCGCAGGCCGGGCGCATCGAGATCGACCGGCGGGGTGTTCGTTTGCCCCTCGATGACGTGCCGGTCGAGATCACGCCGCTAGTCACGGCGGTGAATGCCGCCCTTGGACGTCTCGACAGGGGCTACGAGCAACACAAGCGCTTCCTGGCGGCCGCCGCGCATGAACTGCGGACGCCCGTCGCCATTCTCAATACGAGGCTGGCATCCCTGCCGGCGGGCGAAGAGAAGACGCGCCTCCTCCAGGATGTTGCGCGGCTGGCGACCATGATGGAGCAGCTTCTTGACCTTGAGCGGCTCGATCAGCAGACGGACACGTTCACGCCCATGGACCTCAACGCGATTGCGAAGCGGGTCGTGGTCGACCTTGCGCCCCTGGCCTTCGCCGCCGGCTATCAGATGGAGTTCAAGCCCGAGGGAGATCCGGTCACGGTCATTGGAGATCCGCTATCGGTCGAGCGGGCCCTGACCAATCTGGTCCAGAACGCGATCGAGCATGGCGGCCGGGCTGGAACGATTGCCGTCCGCGTCGGTCACTCCGCGATCATCGACATCCAGGACGACGGATGCGGCATTCCGCGCGAGCAACGCGAACGTGTCTTCGAGCCCTTTCAAAGGCTTCATGCGCAAAGCCGCGGCTCGGGCCTCGGTCTCAACCTTGTTCGCGAGATCATGCATCGTCACGGAGGCGAGGTGCTCGCGCTCGATTCAGCATCGGGCGGTGCCTGTCTCAGGATGGTCTTCCCCCAGCCAGGCCTGGCCGCCTGAGCACGCAGCTATTTCCAGAAGCCGTTGTCCTTCGCCCGTTCCCGCCACCTCCAGGGCTGGTACTCCGCATGGCAGTCATACGCCTCGCCTGAACTGTAGCGCCCGTCCGTGCAGGGGTCGGAGGGCGCGCGGCCTGCGTGCCAGCGTCGCAGTTCCGCCTCGCAATCGACCGGTCGGCCGAAGCTGAAGCGCCCATCCCTGCAGGGCGAATGGGGCGCTCCTTCGTCCTGGACCGGCCGCACGCGCGGCGCACTGGCGGGCAATGGCGGCGCCAAGCCGGCCTTTGGATGCGCCTGTGCCGAAGCGGCGGCACCTGAAAGCGCCAGCATGGTCGCGACGCCCCTGGCGATGCTGGTGCGGGCCCTGTTCATCGTGATCTCCATCCGCGACGACGCAACGGCTGCCTCGCCCGCCGGCATCGTCCCGGGGCTCGATTGAATGAACATTGCAAGGGATAGGGAATCCGGCGGCTTTGCCTGCGATCTCGGCTGCAATTTGCAAAACCTCTAAAAACACGTCAAAGGAAGCGCCATATGCGCCGGCCCCGCCGCGCCCCTTCCTGATCCAGTGTCCGAGCTTGTCGCCGATGAACGCCGTCGCGCCGAAGATTTCTTTCGTCTCCCTGGGCTGTCCCAAGGCCCTCGTCGATTCCGAACGCATCATCACCTCGCTGCGCTCGGAAGGCTATGAGCTCAGCAAGAGCCATGCGGGCGCTGACCTCGTCATCGTCAATACCTGCGGCTTCCTCGACAGCGCCAAGGCGGAGTCGCTGGAGGCGATCGGCTCAGCCATGGCCGAGAACGGCAAGGTCATCGTCACCGGCTGCATGGGCGCCGAGCCCGAGCAGATCCGCGACGCCTTCCCGAACGTGCTGGCGATCACCGGTCCCCAGGCCTATGAGAGCGTCGTCTCGGCCGTGCATCAGGCGGTGCCGCCCAGGCACGATCCTTTTGTCGACCTGGTGCCGGACCAGGGCATCAAGCTCACGCCGAGGCACTACGCCTATCTCAAGATTTCAGAGGGTTGCAACAATCGCTGCAGCTTCTGCATTATCCCGAAGCTGCGCGGGGACCTGGTCTCGCGACCGATCGGCGATGTGCTGCGCGAGGCCGAGAAACTGGTCAAGGCTGGCGTCAAGGAACTGCTGGTCATCTCCCAGGACACCAGTGCCTATGGCCTCGATGTCAAATACGCCCCCTCGCTCTGGAAGGATCGCGAGGTCCGCACGCGCTTCTTCGAGCTGGCGCGGGAACTCGGCCAGATGGGGGTCTGGGTGCGGATGCACTATGTCTATCCCTATCCGCATGTCGACGAGGTCATCCCGCTGATGCAGGAAGGGCTGATTCTGCCCTATCTCGATATTCCCTTTCAGCACGCATCTCCCAGCGTTCTCAAGGCGATGAAGCGCCCGGCTCATCAGGACCGCACGCTCGACCGCCTGCGCAAATGGCGCGAGATCTGTCCCGATCTCGCCATCCGCTCAACCTTCATCGTCGGCTTCCCCGGCGAGACGGAAGAGGATGTCCAGTTCCTGCTCGACTGGCTGAGGGAAGCAAAGCTCGAGCGCGTCGGCTGCTTCAAATACGAGCCGGTCAAGGGTGCGCCTGCCAATGATCTCGGCCTGCCGCTGATCCCGGAGGACGAGAAGGAAGCGCGCTGGCATCGTTTCATGAAGGCGCAGGCCGAAATCAGTACCCGGATCGTCAAGAGCCGGGTCGGCAAGCGCATTCAGGTGATCATCGACGAGGCGGGCCCGACGGTCGCCAAGGGCCGCTCCAAATGGGATGCGCCCGAGATCGACGGCAATGTCTATGTTGCGAGCCGCCGGCCGCTCCGGGCCGGCGAGATCGTGACGGTGAAGATCGAGCGGGCCGACGCCTACGATCTGCACGGAATCGCGGTCTGATCGGGCCTGTCCACTTTCGCAAGGGCGCGCATGATCTGGTCGCCGCGCCCGCGATAGAGGAAGACCTCGCTACCCCAAGGCAGGTCTGTTGGAACGCGACGGCAGGCGCCGTGACGGAGGCGGCTCGCTGCAGACATGATCGATCCGGTTGGCGCCCCCGCCACGGAGCGCGACTGCGCGGGTGAGGCGTGCCTTCCCCCCAGGGAATTCGCGCAGCAGCTGAAACACGGACCGAGCGCTTCCGCCTGCTGCGCCCTTGCCGCTCCGACCGCCATCGTCGCCGCCATGCCCGCTGCCGTTCTGCTGCGACATTGCGACCGTCGAGATGGTGAGAGAGGCCAAGAACAGACCAGTGAAACGAAGTGTCCGGTTCATGACATGCTCCCGAATGAGGATCAGCGTCCGCTGGCCCTCATTGGTCGCGTCGTCTCCGCAGCAGGTTCACAGGCGTCGGAACGATGATCGGCCCTGCTCTCAGATAGCCGGCTTTCGCCGGGCTGAACCGAGGCGCCCGAGCCACCAGCCAAATCTCTGCGCGAGCATGGCCAGCGCCACCGCATAGCCGATCAGGGCGAAGATCCAGCTCATGGTCGTGAGACTGAGCGCGCCCAGCACCAGCGCCGAACGTCCGAGCACCTTCAGGACCGCACGGGTGGTGGACCCCTTGGCGGCGCTCAGCCGTGCCGCGCGCCCAATATCGCCGGCCTCGTCTGCAACCGCGAGAACCTGGCGCAGACCGGCCTGGCCGGTCCGGGCATAGACTGCGCCGGCATCCTGCCCAAGCGTTGCCAGGCGCGTCATTGCCGCCGGCCGCACGATCGCAGCCGAGGATGCGCGGGCTGCTGCCAGGTCGAAGCGCGCAGCAGCGGAGAGACTGGCTGTCAGAGCCGGACGATCGACGGCTCCCGCGGCCATGCGCGTGAGATTGGCCGTCAGCTTTGGCGACAGCATGCCTGCCTTCGCCGTTGCCTTGACGACGCTGAGACCACCGCGTGCCGGCAGGCCGCTGCCGAGGCTCGCCCATGTCGCAACGCTCAGAGCGAGCCCGCCAGCGGCCAGTACCAGGACGACATGATCTGTTGCCTCGCCGCGGAGCAGCTTCTGGCCTTCACCGGCGAGGTCCCGCAGGTCGCCGACGCCGACAACGTCGCTGACCACCGCGCCGGCGAAGCCGGCATTGCTCGCGCGTTCGCCCGACAGGAAACCGGAGCCGAAATCCCTGAGTGCGCGCGTCGACGCCTCGTCCTTCAAGCGCGCGAGGCGCTCGCGCTGATCCTCCGTGACAACGAGGCGATGCTCGGCGGCCAGATCGACAAAGCTGCCGGCAAGGTCGGTGTCGCCAGCGGCAATCGCGGCATCGATCTCGTCTGCGATGCGCCCGGACGCAAGCACGCCCTGCAGGCGCAGGTCCGACAGGGCGACGGGGTCACTGGCCGCCACCTGCAACTGCAGGCCATTCCATCCGCGCGGCAGCACCAATATGCCCGCGCCGATCAGCGCCGGCACGACACATAGTGCCCGAATCGCGTTCTTCATCTTGCCCAGCCACCCATCCTGCCGCCCCCGGCGGCAGGAGATCTAGGCAACAATCTGGGCGAGATTGCTGCGACGAGGCGGCGAACGCTACGGAATGAGGACCGTCGAGCCCGTCGTGCCGCGGCTCTCCAGCGTGCGATGTGCCTCGGCTGCATCCTTCATCGGGAAGGTCGCGTTCACCGGTATCGTGACCTTGCCCGAGGTGACGGCGCCGAACAGGTTCTTCGCCATCTCGACCATCGTTTCGCGCTTTGCGGTGTGGGAGTTCAGTGTCGGACGGGTGACGTAGAGCGAGCCCTTTGCAGCCAGGATGCCGAGATTGAACGCTTCGACCGCGCCCGACGCATTGCCGAAGCTCGCAAGCACGCCAAAGGGCTTGAGCGAGTCGAGCGAGGCCATGAACGTGTCCTTGCCGACGCCGTCATAGACCACGTCGCAGAGCTTTCCGCCGGTGATGTCCTTGACCCGCGCCGCGACATTCTCGTCACGGTAGAGAATGACCTCGTCGGCACCATGCGCCTTGGCGAGCTCGGCCTTGTCCCTGGAGCCTGCGGTGCCGATCACGGTCGCGCCGAGCGCCTTGCCCCACTGGCACAGAATCAGGCCGGTGCCGCCAGCGGCAGCATGCACAAGGATCGTGTCGCCCGGCTTCACCTTGTAGGTCCGGTGCAGCAGATATTCGGCGGTCAGGCCCTTCAGCATCATGCTGGCCGCAGCCTCAAAGGAGATCGCAGCCGGCAGAGCCACCGTCGATGCCGCCGCCACGATGCGCTCCTCGGCATAGGCTCCGAGCGTCGCAACGCAGGCGACGCGGTCGCCCGGCTTGAACTCGGTGACATCGGGGCCGACGGCAAGGACGTCACCGGCCGACTCGTTGCCCAGCACGAAGGGCAGCTTGGGGGCCGCGTAAAGGCCCGATCGAAAATAGGTATCGATGAAGTTGAGGCCGATCGCGCGGTTCCTCACCAGCAGCTCGCCTGGCCCGGGCGCCGGCAACGCAACGTCCTCGTATTTCAGAACCTCGGGTCCGCCGGTCTGGTGAACGCGTATCGCCTTGACCATTGACATTGCTCCATCACGTGAAGGCCGGACCATAGGGACTTGCATCGCATCAACGCAACGGCCGGACTGCTGGGCGGGTCGGCGCCCAACGCCGGGTCGGCAGATGATGGTGCGGGATCGGGGCGCGGCATGAACGCTTCCGTCCTTCGTCAGGGCCCATTTCACGCAGTCTCTGTGCGGGGCTGCGACGCAGCGCGGACTGGCCAGACGCCTTCGGGTCGGCTAGCCAAGTGCCATGACTTCGCGTGCTACGCTCCCGCATTCTGATCAGGCCGAGATCGCCATCATTGGCGCCGGCGCCGTTGGGCTGGCCGCCGCGCTCGCTTGTGCGGCAGATGGCTGGCAGGTCACCGTATTCGGCCGCCCGGTCGCCCCGCGAGACGGTCGCACCGTGGCGCTGCTCGACGGCTCCTGGCGGATGCTCGCCGAGCTCGGCCTGCTCCCGGCCCTCGACGGCAAGGCTGCTCCGCTCGCGGTGATGCGCCTTGTCGATGACACCGGCAGCCTGTTCCGGCAGCCACCGGTCGAGTTCTACGCGTCCGAACTCGGGCTCGACGCTTTCGGCTGGAATGTCGAGAATGCCGATCTCGTTGCGGCGCTGGCCGAGCATGTCCAGGCCAACCCGAACATCCGGAGCGTGCCCCATATGGTTTCGGCGATCGAAGCCCAAGATGATGCGGTCAGGATCTCCGGAGCCGAGTTCGAGCCCTTCTGCGCCCGGCTGGTGATCGGCGCCGATGGTCGCCAATCCCGCGTGCGGGACGCTGCCGGTATCACCACCAGGGACTGGCGCTATCCGCAGATCGCCTTGACGGCGATCCTCGGCCATCGCCGCGACCATCGCGAGACCTCGACGGAATTCCACACGCGCAGCGGCCCCTGCACGCTAGTTCCCCTGCCCGGCCACCGCTCTTCGCTGGTCTGGATGCTCGAGCCGAGAGAGGCCGAGCGGATCGCCGCGCTGGACGATGCCACGTTCGCCCGCAGCGTCGAGAGGCAGACGCATTCCCTGCTCGGGGCCATGACCGTCGAGGGGGCGCGTGGGCGCGTTCCCATGGGCGGCCTCTCGGTAACACGTTTCGGGGCGAACCGGATGGCATTGATCGGGGAAGCGGCCCATGTCTTCCCGCCGATCGGCGCTCAGGGGCTCAATCTCGGTTTGCGCGACGTCGCAGCCCTGCGTCGCGTCCTGCATGACGCCGAAGACCCGGGCAGCGACGCGGTGATTGCCGCCTATGATTCGGCGCGGCAGACGGATGTACGGCTGCGTACCGGTGCGGTCGATGCGCTGAACCGGACCTTGCTGACCGACCTGCTCCCCGCCGACCTAATGCGTGGCGCCGGCCTGCTCGCGCTCTCGCAGATCGGGCCGTTGCGCCGGATCGTCATGCGCCAGGGCCTGGCTGGCGGCATGGCCAACTGAGCGGCCCGCGATCAGTCGCCCCTGTCGGGTTCTGTCTGCAGCAACTCCTGATCACCACCGCTCGACGGCACGCGCAGCAGTGCGGGCGCGTGCTCCCGGAAAACCGGGGCCAGTGGCAAGGGGGTCGAGACAAGGCGCCTGCCTCCCGGCTCCTCCGCCTGGTTGTCGAGCTGGCCGCGCGCAGTCAGGTGCGGGTCGGCCAGCGCCTCCTCGAGGCTGCGCACGACCGTGCAGCAGCAATCGCGCGGCTCGAGATAGCTCCGCCAGTACGACGCCGGTTCCGATGCGATGATGGAGGCGATCGCGGAGCGCGTCGCCTCCGGATTCATCCGATCATCGCTCAAGCCGGGATCGAGCGAGATCGCCTCGCAAAAGACCTCCCAGAATTTCTGCTCCAGGGCTCCAACCGCGAGAAACCAGCCATCGCCGGTGGCATAGAGCCCGTAGCGCGGGCTTCCCCCGGTCAGGAGCCCCTCGCCGCCTTCCGGCCAGTTTCCCGTCACCTGCCCTTGGGCAAGGCTGTACCAGGTGAAGGTCGGCATAGCGTCGCTCATCGCGATGTCGAGATGGCAGCCTCGACCGGTGCGCTCGCGCTGGCGCAGCGCCAGCAGAATGTTGAGCGCCGCCGGCATCGCCCCGCCTGCGATATCGGCAACGAGCGTCGGCGGCAGCGGCGGAGGCTCGCCACGCTTCAGCGATTGCCCGAGCAGCCCGCCGATCGCCTGGTAATTGATATCGTGCCCGGCATCCTGGGAGCGCGGCCCGGTCTGGCCATAGCCGCTGATCGAGCAATAGATCAGCCGGGGATTGATCATGTGGAGGGCTTCGAAACCGAGACCGAGCCGCTCCATCACGCCAGGGCGGAACTGTTCGATCAGGATGTCGGCGCGCTCGACCAGAGGGCGCAGCAATTCGGCGGAATCGGAGGATTTCAGGTCGATCTCGATGCTCTTCTTGCCGCGGTTGAGCGCAGCGAATGGAGCCGAGGTCTCGCCGAAGCGCGGTGGGAAGCGGCGGAGGTCCTCACCACCCGGCCGCTCGATCCGGATGATCTCGGCACCCGCCTCGGCCAGAAACAGGCTCGCGAGCGGGCCCGGCAGCAAAGTCGAGAAATCCAGAACCAGAAGGTCGTCGAGCGGCAGCATCGCGATCCCGGGGATTGGACGGGCGCAGGGCAGCCGTCAGGGAAACAGGTCTGCCGCCATCCTGCCCGTCTTCACCAGCCACAGGAAGCCCGTCAGCGTCACCATCGAGACGATGGTGCCGACGAGGATGCAGGCCGAGGCGCGCTCGACGCCGACCTTGTACTGCGTCGAGATCACGAAGATGTTCAGGGCCGGCGGCAGCGCCGCCATGATCACCGCCGCATAGACCCAGGGGTCGGCGAAATTTCCGAGCGCCGAGAGCAGCACCCAGACCAGCAGCGGGTGGAGGACGAGCTTGACCGCGACCAGGGCCGGCACTTCCGCGGGCATCGACCTCATCGGCCGCAGCGCCACCGTGACGCCGAGCAGGAACAGCGCGCAGGGAGCCGCCGCCTGCGACAGCCAGAGCGTCATCTTGTCGAGCGCAGTCGGCAATTCGAGCTTGGTGTAGCTCGCGATCACGCCGGCCAGGGTCGCGAGATTGAAGGGGTGCGTCACCACCTTCCAGAGCACCTCGCCGGCTGTCGCGAGAAAGCCCTTCTTCTCGACGCCGGCCAGGGCCATCAGGAAGGGCACCAGCGAGAACAGCAGAATATTGTCGAAGACAAAGATCAGCGCCACCGGCGCGCTCGCGACCGGCCCGAGCGCGGCCAGGATCAACGGTGGGCCCATATAGCCGATATTCGAGTAGGAGCCGGCGACCGCCTGCATCACCGCCTGGGGCATATGCCCGTGCGTGGATTTCAAGCCGATGAGGAAGGAGAGCGAGAAGACGCAGAAGGTGGCGAGCGTCGTGGCGCCGACAAAGCCCCAGTTCGAGAGCTCGCTCAGCGGCTTGTCGGCAATCAGGCGGTAGAACAGCGCCGGGAGGGCGATGTAGATCAGGAAGTACTGCATCCACGCCAGCCCCTCTTCCGGGAGCCGCTTGTAGCGCCCGACAGCGAAGCCAAGGACGATCAGGCCGAAGAACGGCGCGACCAGATTGAACAGGCTGGCAAGTTCGGCCATACGCGCTGGAACCTCGGGCGGGTGCACCTCCCGGGTAACAGGCAGGCGCATCGCGGCGGTGTAGCGGGTCGAGGGCCAACGGCAAAGCCGCGCAGCGCATCGCTCGCAGCCCGGCAATGCAACAGGCATGAATGCCTAGGAATATTGTCTGACGCGCGCGCTGGAATTTCATCCTAGGCTATCATTCTCAGTTCGACGCCCGGCGCGCTGCGAAAGCCCAATGGACGGGCGCTGCATGGTCCGGCACATTCGCTGCAACGCACCATGGAGCCCACCATGCCAACCAAGACGCCGCGCCAGTTCTTCCGCCCGCTCGCCATCGGCGCGCCGGAGCCCTTGCGGGAGCTGCCGCTGAAACTGGAGCGCATGATCCATTTCGTGCCGCCACATCTTGAAAAGATCCGCGCCAAGGTCGGGGAACTCGCCGGTCAGGTCGATATCGTGCTCGGCAATCTCGAGGATGCGATCCCGGTCGACGCCAAGACGGCTGCGCGCGACGGATTCATCATGATGGCCAAGTCCGTCGATTTCGGCGCGACCGGCCTATGGACGCGGGTCAACGCCCTGAACTCGCCCTGGTTTCTCGATGATATCAGCACGATCATGTCCGAGGTCGGCGGCAAGCTCGATGTCGTAATGGTGCCAAAGGTCGAGGGGCCCTGGGACATCCATTATGTCGATCAGCTGCTCGCCCAGTTCGAAGCGCGGCATCAGCTCCGCAAGCCGATCCTGATCCATGCCATTCTTGAAACAGCCGAAGGCGTGAAGAATGTCGAGGCCATCGCCACGGCCTCCCCCCGCATGCACGGCATGAGCCTTGGCCCAGCCGATCTGGCCGCTTCGCGCGCCATGAAGACGACGCGCGTCGGCGGCGGGCACCCCGAGTACAAGGTGATCGCCGACCCCTCCCCCGAAGGCGGCGCTCGCGCCGTCGCTCAGCAGGATCTCTGGCATTATACGCTGGCGAAGATGGTCGACGCCTGCGCGTCGGCCGGGTTGAAGCCCTTTTACGGCCCTTTCGGCGACTTCTCGGATGCAGCCGCCTGCGAAGCCCAGTTCCGCAACGCCTTCCTGCTCGGTTGCGCCGGCGCCTGGACCTTGCATCCCTCGCAGATCGAGATCGCCAAGCGCGTCTTCAGCCCGGATCCCGGAGAGGTCGCGTTCGCCCGACGCATCCTGGAAGCCATGCCCGACGGCTCGGGCGCGGTCATGATCGACGGCAAGATGCAGGACGACGCCACCTGGAAACAGGCCAAGGTCGTCGTCGATCTGGCCCACCAGGTTGCCGCTCGCGATCCGGCTCTCGCCGAGCGCTATGGATTGCCGCCGAACTAGCGACTTTCAGCCGTTGATCTTGACCTATTTGCGACGCAATCCTACCGCATGCGCGAGATGGCGACGTTAGCCGGCAGTATGAGAGCCTGCCGGCTTGAGGACGGATCAAGGCGAGACATGGAAGCGCGTTCAGCGAAATTCCGGATCGGGCAGGTGGTGAAACACCGTGTCTATCCGTTCCGAGGGGTGATTTTCGACGTCGACCCCACCTTCTCCAATACGGAGGAATGGTGGCTGGCGATCCCGGAGAACCTGCGCCCGTCGAAGGACCAACCATTCTACCATCTCTTCGCGGAGAACGAGGAGACGGAATATGTCGCCTATGTTTCCGAGCAAAATCTCGTGATCGACGAATCCGGCCGGCCGATCCGCCATCCGCAGGCCAAGGAGTTCTTCAGGCGCGACCGCAAGGGCCGCTATCTCATCGACAAGGCCGACCTGAACTGATCCCGCCGCCCGACGCCATTGGAGTGCCCGCCCGAAAAGTGGGTTCCGGCTCTCGGGAAAGCTGATGCAAACGCAGAAGGCCCATCAAAAAGGCCGGCCCCGAGGGGCCGGCCTTTTCTGTTTGTGCGAACGGCAACCCGATCAGGGCTTGGGAGCAGCCGGAGCGCCGGGAGCGGGAGCCGCGCCGGGAGCCGCCGGAGCGCCCGGAGCCGCATTGGCTCCGCCGCCGCCAAGACGCTGGCGCAGCTCTTCCTGGCGCTTGGACAATTCGTCCTGCAGTTGCTTCTGCTGTTCTTCCAGCACCTTCGGGTCGATCGGGGCGCCATCGAAGCCCTTGCCGAAATCGGCAAGCGGAATCGAGAAGGTCACCTCGCGGCCGGTCTGATTCTGCACGCTGATATTGAGCGTATTGCCCTTCTTCATCGCGTTGATGACATCGTCCTTCACCTGCGCCTCGGCGAAGCAGCCGTTCGGGAAGCAGATGGCGTAACGGCCGGGCACCGGCTGCGCCGCGTCTACGCCGAAGCGGACACCAGGCTGCAGCATCAGGCCGAGCGGCATCAGGAAGCGCACAATCCGGGTCGCGTCGCCCTTGACGTCATAGACGGCAACCGCAAGCACCGGCTGGCCCTGATCCGAGACGAAATCGCGCGTCGTGTAGCAGATTTCCTTGTTGGCGGCCTGATCCTTGCCGCAAACCTTGGTCCAGCTGGTCTGAGACGGCTCCGGCTTGACCTGAACGACGGTGGGACCACCCTGCTGAGCTTGTCCGGCCGGCGGCTGCGCGGGCTGCTGCTGAGCCGGTGGCTGGGCCGGGCGCTGGGCGGGACGCTGCTGCTGAGCGAAGGCGGCGACCGGGCTGAGGCCGATCACGGCGCTCATGGCCAGGCCGAACGCTCGGGCGGACAGGCGCTGAGACGGGCTGAACGAAGCGGTCATATGGTTTTCCTTACCAGGCGAATCTCGAAACACGACTTCGCAAGCCGCGCGCATCATTGTCGACGGGCTCAATCGCTTACGCGCGCCAGCCCCTGGAAGGCCGTGCACATCGGTTGCGATTGCGGCGTTTGAATGACACCTCGCGCTGCGTTTAGCGAGTTCTGCTGCAGGTTTCCAGTCTGAACAGCTTACGTGACGGCCGGCAAGCCGTGTTATTCTTGCCGCTGGGAATCAGGTCAGGCAATGGGTTCATATCTTGCGCCGGCTGCAGCGATTGGCGTTGCGGTACGGCATATCTTCGCAATTCTTGCCGCCGTTCTGGCGGCGGGCGCGGTTGCGCGCGCCGAATCGCCATCGGTCGATCATGCCATCGCCATGCATGGCGAGCCCGCCCTGGCGAAGGGCTTTGCGCATTTGCCCTATGCCGATCCGGCCGCTCCCAAGGGGGGGCGAATCATTTTTGGCCTGCAGGGCACCTTCGACAGCCTGAATCCGCTCGTGGTGCTCGGCGTCGCCCCGGACGCCGTGCCCCGCTATGTGCAGCAGAGCTTGCTCTTCCGCTCGGCTGACGAGCCCTTCACGTCCTATGGCCTGCTGGCGAGCAAGATCGAGCTCAATGACGACCGCACGCGGCTCGCCTTCGAGATCGATCCGCGGGCCACCTTTTCGGATGGCCAGCCAGTCACTGCCGAAGATGTGCGCTTCACCTTCGACATGCTGAGGACCAAGGGCAAGCCGTTCCACCGCTCCAGTCTCGGGCGCGTGACCAAGGTCGCAGTGCCCACGCTGCGCCGGATCGAGTTCGAGCTCGGCGACGGCTCCAATCGCGAATTGCCGCTGGTGATCGGCGCCATGCCGATCTTCGCCAAGCACGCGACCAATGCGGAAACCTTCGCAGAGACCAGCTTCAAGCCCGCTCTCGGCTCCGGTCCCTATCTCGTGAGTGACGTGAAGCCGGGCGAGGCACTGACCTTGAAGCGCCGCAGCGGCTTCTGGGCCGAGGATCATCCGCTGACCCGCGGTCTCTTCAATGCCGACGAGATCCGCTACGATTTCTATCGAGACGCCAATACGCTCTTCGAAGCGTTCAAGGCCGGCCTCTACGATATCCGTCTCGAAGGGGACCCGACACGCTGGATGACGGGCTATGATGTTCCCGCCGTGCGCGATGGCCGCATCGTCCGGGAGGCGCTGCGCTTCGAGGCGCCGAAGGGCATGACGGGCTTCGTCTTCAACACGCGCCGCACGGTCTTCGCCGATGTCAGGGTGCGCGAGGCGCTCGGCATCCTGTTCGACTTCGAATGGGCCAACCGCAATCTGTTCCATGGCGTCTATCGACGGGCCGGCAGCTTCTTCGCGGATTCGGAGCTCTCCGCGCTCGGAGTGGCGGCGGATGCGCGCGAGAAGGCACTGCTCGCAGGCTTCCCCGGGGCCGTCCGGGAGGACGTTCTCGCGGGAACCTGGATGCCCTCGGCGACCGACGGTTCCGGCCGTGACCGCGATCAGGCGCGCAAGGCGCTCGATCTGCTGCAGAGCGCTGGTTACGCACTTCAGGACGGCGTGCTGCGCCAGAGCAAGAACGGCGAGGCGCTGAGCTTCGAGATCACCGTCACCAGCCGGCCGCAGGAGCGGCTTGCGCTGAACTATGCGAAGTCGCTGACCAGGCTCGGCATCGCCGTCACGGTCAGGTTGATCGACGACGTGCAGTATTGGCGCCGCCTTTCCACCTTCGATTTCGACATGATCCAGTGGACATGGCCGGCCTCGGCCTCTCCCGGCAACGAGCAGGTCGGGCGCTGGGATTCGAGCAATGCCGAGCGCAAGGGCTCGTTGAACTATGCAGGCGTGAAATCGCCGGCCGTCGACGCGGTATTGAAAACGCTGCTCTCCGCCCGCGAACGCGCCGATTTCGTTGCCTCGGTGCGCACGCTCGACCGGCTGCTGATCTCCGGGTTCTATGTCGTGCCGCTCTATTATTTGCCCGAGACCTGGCTCGCTCGTTCACGCGATGTCGTGCTGCCGGCCCGCAGGCCGGCCTATTTCCTGTCCACCGAAGTTCTGGCCCGCGTCCCGGCGCCGCCCGCTCCGGCGAACTGAAGGATCGTCGATGCGGGCTGACTACGACGACGCTGCTGCCCTGCTAGACGGCCTCGATCTCGATACTTTGCTGAAGGCCCTGGTGCGCAGCCGCGGCTACGAGGCGGCGCTGCGCGATCCCCCCGGACGCCGCAGCTGGAGCGACGAGCAGCCGCGCTCCCTCAGTTTCGTGGACCTGGACGACCGGGTTTCGCGCCTCGCCGGGCTTCTGAGCACCAATCATGCCCAGCCCGGCGCGAGCGTCGCGATCCTTGCACCGCTGGGGCCCGAGGCACTGGTTTCCATTCTGGCCGCCTTGCGCTCCGGCCTCTCGCCGCTGATGTTGCCGCTGCACGCCAATGAGCTGGATCTGCTCCGGTTGATCGAGGCATCGGGGGCGGTGATGGCCCTCGGCGCCGGCCGCATCGGGCACGTTCGCCCATTGCTGATGCTGCGGACACTTGCCATGCGTGCCTTCGGAACGCGCTTCGTCGGCGGTTTCGGCCGTGACATTCCCGACGGCGTCGCTCCGCTCGATACCCTGATTGCGAATGGCGTGCGCCACCCCCTGCCGGAATCGACGGAACGCCCGGCCCTCCAGGTCGTCGACAGCAGGAGCTTTGCGGGACCGCAGGCCATCTCGGAACGCGCATTGCTGAGCAAGGCGCTGGAGATTTCGCGCCTGCTGAAACCGCTGGCCTCGTCACGGATCATCACCACGCTGGTCGGCGGGGACCTCGCCGCGCTCGCCTCCGGGCCCGGTATGGCGATCCTGACAGGTGTCGAGCTGCTGCCGCTTGGCCTGTTCAGCCTCGGCGACCTGCATGCCTGCCTCGAAGGAGGCAGAAAGGCACATCTGGTGCTTCCCGGCGCCATGGAGCCAGCCTTGGCACGTTCGAAACTGGCGAGCCACCCTGCCCTCGCCAGCCTGGTCTTCGTGCAACGGCCAGGCGAGACGCGCGCCTATCCGGCCATCGATCGCCCCGACCTCGCGATTGTCGATGTCGATGTACGCTCGGCGACCGAGGTCGATGTCAGCAGGCGTTAGGTCCCCGGACCCGGTATCGCATCGGGCCCGATGATCGAACCCTCTTTCCGGCCGATGCCTTAGCCCGCCGCGACCTCGTGCTCGCGGCCGAGCAGGCGGGCGAGCTGCTTCAGCCGCCCGGTGACCCGTTCGCTCGACAGCGCCTTAAGGTCTGCCGGGAAGCGCAGCACGAGCCGGCGGTCGACGCAGGTCAGCGAAATGCGGGTCAGGATATCGGGCATGCCCGCCGAAAGCAGATAGGCCACGCGGAACGTCGCCGCGAGCAGCAGCGCGCGTTCGAGCTGCCGGGGTGTCAGGAGGCGCCGCAGCTCGGATGCCACCGGCGTGTCGCTCTTGGCGCCGGCATAGCGATGGAACACGGCGAGCGCCAGGAAGGCGCGGCCGGGGTGATCCACGCCGTTGAAGGCGGCATGGGCAATGACATTGAGGCTCTGCTCGCCGCGATAGTCCGGATGGGCGCGCCAGCCGATATCCGAGAGCAGGCAGGCGACGTCCTGCAAGCGGCGGCTTGCCGCATCCTCATGCATGCCAGCGCTGGCGAAGAGCTTTGCGACCCAGGCAATCAGGTCGATCGCATGCCGCGGGTCGCGGGCCCTGAGCTGGTTGTAGTCCTGTGCCCCCTGAAGCAGCGGATCGATCCTGCGCTCCTCGTCGGGGAGCTGTTCGTGCAACAGTCCCTCGCGGACACCGTTGGCCGAAATCACAACAGACCTGGGACGGCCGCGCTTGATCAACTGGTCGAGCACCAGTGCGCCATAGGCCAGGAGCGGCCGGCGCGCCGAGGACACTGCTTCGATCGATTCCAGCACGGCGCTGTCGGCCCGCTCGACCAGCTTGGCGAATTCCGTCACGTCCCGCGCCGGCACGGTGTAGGCGTGCATCACGCTCAGCGGATAGACCGACTGGCGCTGATGCAACGTTGCGAGCGCACGCCAGGTGCCACCGACGGCGTAGAAATCGCGTCCGCGCATCGCGGCGAGCTGCGGCAGGTTGTCGAGTGCCTCGCGGACGATCTTCTCGGCGAGCTTGACCGAGCCTTTCGAGCGGTCGAGCAGCGCCAGCACGCCAATCGGCAGGCTGGCCCCCTCGCCCACCCGGTCGTTGTCGACGGCGGCAAGCTCAAGCGAGCCGCCGCCAAGGTCGCCGACGACGCCACGCGGTGCGTCAAAGCCCGAGATCACGCCGAGAGCCGACAAATAGGCTTCACGCCCCCCGGAGATCAGCTCGATCGGCTGGCCGATCGCCCGCTCGGCAAGCGCAATGAACGCAGGTCCATTGGCGGCGTCGCGTGCCGCAGCCGTCGCGATGACCCGGATATCGCGGACATGCATCGCCTCGCAGAGAATGCGGAAGCGCACGAGCGCGCCAAGCGCCTTCTCGATGGCGTCATCGGCAAGCCGCCCGGTTGTCGCGACCTGACGGCCGAGGCCGGCCATCTCCTTCTCGTTGAAGACCTGCGCCGGCGAACGCGACAGCATCTCGTAGACGACGAGACGCACCGAGTTCGAGCCGATATCGACGATGGCGAGCGTCTCGCCGAGGCTCAGCCGCCCCGGGATCAACGCCGGGTCAAGCCTTTCTGCCGGTCCGGCGCGCAAGGCTGCGGGGGCTTGAATTGGAGAGCGATTTTCCACGTCCGGACAAACTCGGATTGGTCATGAAATATTTGTGGGCGTTGAACGACTCGTCGCTCGGCGGCGGGACAATGCGTCTTGAGCCACCATCGGGCAAGATGGTCCAGCTTTGCTCGTTGTCGAGGAAATTCGCCAGCATGATCTGCTCCAGCAATTGCTGGTGCACCGTCGGATTCTGGATCGGGGTTAATGCCTCGACGCGCCGATCGAGATTCCGCGGCATCAGATCGGCCGAGGAAATATAGAGCTTGGCCTTGGCCGAGGGCAGGCCGAAGCCGGCGCCGAAGGCATAGATCCGGGTGTGCTCGAGGAAGCGTCCGACAATCGACTTGACCCGGATGTTCTCCGACAGCCCCGGAATTCCGGGTCTCAGGCAGCAGATGCCGCGCACGACGAAGTCGATCTCCACACCGGCCTGGCTCGCATCATAGAGCGCGTCGATGATCTCGGGGTCGACCAGCGAGTTGCACTTGCCCCAGATCGCACCCTTGCGGCCTGCCTTCACATGGGCAATCTCCTCGGCGATGTCGGACAGCAGGCGCTGTTTCAGCCCCACCGGTGAGACGGACATCTGCTCCAGCTCGGCCGGCTCCGCATAGCCGGTGATGAAGTTGAAGACGCGCGCGACGTCCTGCCCCATCACCGGATCGGCGGTGAAGAAGGAGACGTCGGTGTAGATGCGCGCCGTGATCGGGTGATAATTGCCGGTCGCGATATGGCAGTAGCTGACGAGTTGGCCGGCCTCGCGCCGCACCACCATCGAGAGCTTGGCGTGGGTCTTCAGCTCGATGAAGCCATAGACGACCTGCACGCCCGCGCGCTCCAGATCCTTGGCCCAGCGAATATTCGCCTCCTCGTCGAAGCGCGCCTTGAGCTCGACCAGGGCCGTCACCGACTTGCCCGCCTCGGCAGCCTCGGCCAGCGCCCTGACGATCGGCGAGTTCGATGAGGTGCGGTAGAGCGTCTGCTTGATGGCGACGACGTTGGGGTCATGCGCCGCCTGCTGCAGGAACTGCACGACGACGTCGAAGCTTTCATAGGGGTGGTGGACGAGCAGGTCCTTCTGGCGGATCGCGGCGAAGCAATCGCCGCCATGCTCGCGAATGCGCTCGGGGAAGCGGGCGTTGTACGGCTTGAACTTGAGGTCCGGCCGGTCGACGCCGACCAGCTGCGAGAGCTCGTTCAGCCCGATCATACCATCGACCTGGACGATCTCGTCGGGATCGACCTTCAGTTCGCGCACGATCAGCCGGTGCAGATGCGGCGGCATGCCGTCGCTGACCTCGAGACGGATGACGACGCCACGGCGGCGCTGCTTCAGCATCGTCTCGAAGACGCGGACCAGATCCTCGGCCTCCTCCTCGATATCGAGGTCGGAGTCGCGAATGACGCGAAACGAGCCGGTTCCCTTGACGTCGTAGCCAGGGAAGAGCTTGCCGATGAAGAGCGAGACGGTGTCTTCCAGCGTGATGAAGCGGTGCACGCCGTCGCGTGCCAGATCGGGCAGCTCGATGAAGCGGTCGATCTTCCCGGGAACCCGGATCAGCGCGTCGAGCTGCCGGCCATCGCTGATCCGCTCCAGCGCCAGCGCCAGCGTGAAGCCAAGGTTGGGGATGAAGGGAAAGGGATGCGCCGGGTCGATCGCCAATGGCGTCAGCACGGGGAAGACGAGATGGAGGAAGTGGTCCTCGAGCCAGGTGCGGTGCTGCGCACCGATGTCCTTCGGCCCCAGCAGCACGATCCGATTATCGTCCAGCTCGCGCTTGAGTTCGACCCAGCGCGCCTGCTGGTCGGCGGTAAGATCGGCCGTCGCCTTGGCGATTTCGATCAGCTGCTCGGCCGGGGTCAATCCATCCTGGCTGGGCGTGACGACACCCGCCTTGAGCTGCTCGCGCAGGCCCGAGACGCGGACCATGAAGAACTCGTCGAGATTATTGGCAGAGATCGAGAGGAAGCGGAGCTGCTCCAGCAGAGGATGGTTGCGGTTCGACGCCTCCTCCATCACCCGACGGTTGAACTGCAGCCAGGACAGCTCGCGATTGACGAAGCGGGCCGGCGAATGGCGCAGACCGATGGGACCGACCTGAGGCGCGATGTCCGCGGCCTTCACGTTTGTCGGTTCGATATTCATGAGTTTCGCCCTCGTCTCGAACGCAAGCCGGGCCGAGATCGCCCGCCTGTCAAACTTGAAGCCATCCTAGCGTGACGCTTCGATGACGGGCGAGTGCTATTCCTGCGTTGCCTCGAACCAATTGCCTTCCCACGTGGTTTCCTTGCCATGCTGCGGCGAGTGGCCTACTTGCGCGGCGCCGGCTCGTCCTGTTTGGTGCCGCTGGACATGCGGCCCGTGTCGCACCGAAGCGGCGAATCCGCGCGAACCCCACAGAGAGCATTCTTGAGCGACAGCACTGCCCCTCATGATGATGGCGACATCGTCTACCCATCCGCCGTTCCCTTCGTGCTGGCGCATCTCGCCTGTTTCGGGGCGCTCTGGAGCGGTGTGACCTGGACCTCGGTCTGGCTCGCGATCGGGCTGTACTGGTTGCGGATGTTCGCGGTCACCGGTGGCTATCACCGCTATTTCTCACATCGCTCCTACAAGACCAGCCGCTTCGGGCAGTTCCTGCTCGCGCTGCTGGCCCAATCGACGGCGCAGAAGAGCGTGCTCTGGTGGGCCTCCAAGCACCGTCACCATCATCGCTATGCCGATACCGAGCATGACGTGCATTCGCCGGTCATGACATCCTTCGCCTATTCGCATGTCGGCTGGATCTTCAGCCGCGATCACAGCACCTTCGACGATTCAACGATTCAGGACCTGACGAAGTTCCCCGAATTGCGCCTTTTGCACCGTTTCGAGCTGGCGCCCGCGATCCTGCTTGCCGGCCTCTGCTTCGCGATCGGCGGCTGGGCCGGCCTGATCGTTGGCTTCTTCTGGTCGACGGTTGCGGTCTATCACGCGACATTCTGCATCAACTCGCTCGCGCATGTGCATGGCGACAAGGACTATGTGACCGGCGACGAGAGCCGCAACAACTGGTGGCTGGCGATCATCACCATGGGCGAAGGCTGGCACAACAACCACCACGCCTATCAGTACAGCGTGCGTCAGGGCTTCCGCTGGTGGCAGTGGGACCCGACCTATTACGTGATCCTCGGTCTCTCGAAGATCGGCGCGGTCTGGGACCTGAAGGCGCCGCCGCAGGCCGTCGTCGATCGTTCGCAGGCCCTGCCGCCGCGCGTCATCGAACGCTCTGCCGAGCGGCTTGCGGCTTCGGTGCCGCTGGACCGCGTCGTCAGCGCCTTCCGGGAAGCCTATGCGGCGAGCCCTGCCCTGTCGGAGCTGCATCTGCCGACGATGACGCTCGCCGATTTGCGCGAAGCGCTCGCCGAACTGCAGCAACGTGCGGGTGACCGGCTGGCCGAAATGCAGCAGCAGGCCCAGGACGCCGTTGCGCAATGGCATCTGCCGGTCCTGCCGAGCCGCGAGGAGCTCAGCGAGAAGGCGGCCGCGATGTTCGTGCGGACGCCCTCGCTCGACGCGATCGCAGCCCGTGCGCATGAACTTCTGATCGAGGCCATGCATGCACGCCTCGTTGGGCCGTCGGCCAAGTCGGCTTCGGAAGGCGCGGCCTGAACGTTCGATTCAGGACGCGTCCGCAGCCCGGACATAGACGAACGCCTCGGTCCCGGATCTGAGCCACACCGCAATCCGGCGCTAATCCGAGACCTCGTAGGAATCGGCCGCGGCGAGCTCCGCGGCTGTGATGTTGAAGACGGTTCCGGCCACTTCGTCGGCAGGATTGCCGGACCGGGTCACGATCGGATGATGCGTCTCGCGGCTGGTGGCGATCACCTCCGGATCGGTGATCTCGACCATTGTGCGGGCGAAGCCGACAAGGGCGTCGTCACGGCCTTCGAGCTCTCGGCCGAATGTGGCGAGCTGGACGTTCCTCTGGCGCAATGTGCCGTAGGAAAACAGCCGGATCTCACGTCCGTCGGCCATACCGCTCTCCTTCCAACCTGCCTGGCTGCGCTGCCTGTTCAGTTCGCATCATCCGGAAAGAGGTCCGTCAGGACCTCGCCGGCCAGGGCGCGCGTGACGCGCCGCCCGCGTTCCAGCGAAAGCCTGTCGAGCGCGTCGACCAGTGCACGCGCCGCGGCAAACGAGCGCTCCATCCGCAGCGTCAGCGCTTCGATGATGCCGGCATCGACGATGAGCTGCCGGTCGATGAAGAGCTTGACCAGCAGCGCCCGCAGCAGCGCATCGTCCGGCGGCGCGATCGTCGCATGGGGCGCCAGCCGCAGGCGCGACAACAGGTCGGGAATACGTACGCCCCATTGATCGGGAGCTGCGCGTGCGGTCAGCAGCAGCGAGCCGCGCTTCGCCTTGATCGCGTTCAAGAGGTGGAACAGGGCGGCTTCGTCGCGAGGCCCTCTGTCGCAATCCTCGACGACGAGCGCCCCTCCGGAGATCAGGTGCGGCACGTTCTCCTCGGTCACCTCGGAGACGGGCATGACCCAGGCATGGGCCGCCTTGGCCCAGATCGCCGCGAGATGGGTCTTTCCCGCCCCTTCCGGGCCAACCAGGCGCAGCCAGGCCTCGGGCCAGTGCGGCCAGGCCTCGATCATCCCATAGGCGGCTTCGTTGGACGGGCCGATCAGGAAATCCTCGACGCCGTGGCGGCTGTCGACGGGCAGGTCGAAGGCGAGCTGACGCGGGCGGCTTGTATGGTCAGACATCGGCTCCGAGACGCTTGCGGGCTTCGGCGGACTTCGAAACATCGCCGCCATGATAGATGTTGCTCGCCAGATACTGCCGAAGCGCGAAACGGCTCAAGACCCCGATGACTGCCGCCAAGGGAACCGCAAGCAGGAGCCCGACGAAGCCGAAGAGAGAGCCGAAGGCAAGCAGCGCGAACATCAGCCAGACCGGATGCACGCCGATCGAGTCGCCGACGAGCTTCGGCTGCAGGATGTTGCCTTCGATGAACTGACCGGCGGCAAAGACGCCGAGCGTCACCAACGGCCAAGTCCACTCCGGCCAGAACTGCACGATCGCGACGCCGACCGACAGCACGAGGCCCGTCAGCGAGCCGACATAGGGGATGAAGGAGAGGAAGCCGCTGATGATGCCGATGAGCGCGCCGAAGTTGACGCCGACGATGCTCAATCCGACGGCATAGAAGGTCCCGAGCAGGATGCAGAGCAGCGCCTGGCCGCGCAGGAAGCCGGCGATCGCCTTATCCATCTCGCTCAGCAGGCCGCGGATGGTGTCGCGATGGTCGAGCGGCAACCAGCTGTCGACGGTCGCGCACATGCGGTCCCAGTCGACCAGCAGATAGAAGGCGATGACGGGGGTCAGAACCAGCAGCGAGAACACGCCGATGATCGCGGTCCCCCCGGACCAGAGCGATTGCAGGACACTGCCGACCCATTTGGTTGCTTCGCCGACGAGATTTCCGAGTGAATTCTGGGCATCCTGGGCAAGCTTGCCACCACCCAGCTTCTCGAGGAGCGGCGCCCCCCGCTCCAGGATCAGCGTTTGCAGCTTGGCAGCGACCTCGGGCATCCGCGCAACGAAGCCGGCGAGCTGCTGGCCGAGCAAGGGCATGAGCAGCACGAGCGACAGCACGAAGATCAGAAGGAAGACGATCAGGATGACAATCGTCGCGGCCAGACGGCTCATTCCGAGCCGCTCGAGCCGATCCGCAAGGGGGTCGAGCAGATAGGCCAGCGCCAGCGCCGCGATGAATGGCAGCAGCACGTCGCGCAGCAAGACCAGGCACAGCACGAAGACTGCGAGCGAGATCAGCCAGAAACCGATTTGGCGTTGCAACGACATGAACAGGCAGTCCCCGGCGGATTCCGCGATGCGAGATCATCGACCGCGTCCACGAAGATGGGTGAACACGAAGCAAGTTCCAAGCCGCAGCACTGAAACGGACGCAATCGCGCCCGCTCGCCGCAGGTCAGGCCGCCATATGGCGCAGCCAGAACGCGAGATAGGCCGCCATTGATCCCAGCGTCAATACGGCGACCAGGAGCTGGCCGACATCGATCGCCGGCCCGGGATCGACCCCGAAGGCCTTGCTCCCGAGCATCAGCGCGGCGAAAATGAGCTGTGCGGCCGTGTTGAGCTTGCTGACCACGAAAGGAGCGATCTCGACGGGTTTTTCCATCACCCAGGACAGGATCACGGCGGAGACGATCATCAGGTCGCGCGAGACCACCAGGACGACCAGCCAGACCGGGATAGCCCCGACCAGCGCAAGCGTGATGTAGATCGAGACGATCAACGCCTTGTCCGCGACGGGGTCGAGATAGGCGCCGAGCTCGCTGGTCATGCCGAAGCGCTTGGCGATGAATCCATCGACCGCGTCCGAGACGCCGGCCGCCACGAAGAGGATGAAGGCCGTCTCCCAGCGTCCATTGGTGATCATCACCACGACGAGCGGCACCAGAAACAGCCGGCCGATGGTGATGAGGTTGGGAAGGGTCATGCTCTTCCGGATTCGCAGCGCTGTCCTGTGCGACGCTAGAGCCCGAAACGGTGCACCGGCAAGGCCGAATCCGTCATAGCGGCTTGCAAGGCGCGGCTGGCTTGCCTATCGCTCGCGCGAACGGAATGGAAGCCGAGGACCATGAGCAAGCCAGGAGCGAACGGACTGACCTATGCGCAGGCGGGCGTCGACATCGATGCCGGCAACGCGATGGTCGATGCCATCAAGCCGCTGGTGCGTGCCACGCGCCGCCCCGGTGCCGATGCGGAGATCGGAGGCTTCGGCGGCCTCTTCGATCTGAAGGCTGCGGGCTTCAATGACCCGATCCTGGTCGCCGCCAATGACGGCGTCGGCACGAAGGTCAAGATCGCGATCGAAAGCGGGCGGCATTCGACGATCGGCATCGACCTCGTCGCGATGTGCGTCAACGACCTGATCGTGCAGGGCGCCGAGCCGCTGCTTTTCCTCGACTATTACGCTACCGGCAAGCTCGATCCGCAGGTCGGCGTCGAGATCGTGCGCGGCATCGCCGATGGCTGCCGGCAAGCCGGCTGCGCGCTGATCGGCGGCGAAACTGCCGAGATGCCCGGCATGTATGCCGAGAAGGATTATGACCTCGCGGGCTTCGCGGTCGGCGCCGCCGAGCGCGGGGCACTGCTGCCGCGTGCGGATCTCGTGCCCGGCGACGTGGTCTTCGGCCTGCCCTCCTCCGGCGTCCATTCCAACGGCTACTCGCTGGTCCGGCGCATTGTCGCTCTGTCGGGACAGAGCTGGGAGGCTCCCGCCCCCTTCGCACCTGAGACCAGCCTCGCCGAAGCGCTGCTCGTGCCGACACGCATCTATGTAAAGCCGCTGCTGGCCGCGCTGAAGGCGACGGCGGGCATCAAGGCGCTTGCCCACATCACCGGGGGCGGCTTCCCCGACAATATTCCGCGCGTGCTGCCCGAAGGGCTCGGCGTTGCGCTCGATCTTGCGGCCATTCCGGTTCCGCCGGTCTTCGGCTGGCTTGCCAAGGTCGGCGGTGTTGCCGAGCGCGAGATGCTTCGCACCTTCAATTGCGGCATCGGCATGATCGTCACCGCTGAAGCCGGCAAGGCCGGTGAGGTCGAGGCCGCCCTGAGGGACGCCGGCGAAGCGCCGGTGCGGCTTGGCGAAATCGTCCCGGTCGCGGCCGGCGAAGAGCCGGTGAGCTATCGCGGGACGCTCAGCCTGTGATTCAGCCGGCGCGTCGTCGCACCGCGATCCTGATCTCGGGGCGCGGTTCCAACATGGCCGCGCTGATCGAGGCGGCGCAGGCCGGCGACTATCCGGCCGAGATCGCTCTCGTGCTCTCGAACGTGCCCGAGGCCGGTGGCCTGGCCCGGGCTGCGGCTGCCGGGGTGCCCGTCGCAACCGTCGATCACCGCTCCTTCGGTCGGGATCGTGAGGCTTTCGAGCGCGCCATGGACGATGTCCTGCGCGTCAATCAGATCGAGCTCATCGCGCTCGCCGGCTTCATGCGCATCCTGACGCCCTGGTTCGTCAGGCGCTGGGAAGGACGGCTGCTCAATATCCACCCCTCGCTGCTTCCCCTGTTCAAGGGCACGCATACTCATCGCCAGGCTCTCGAAGCCGGGGTCAGGGAGCATGGCTGCAGCGTGCATTTCGTCGTGCCGGAGCTCGATGCCGGGCCGGTGATCGCACAGACCCGGGTTCCCGTGCTCGCCGGCGACGATGAGGATGCCCTGGCGCACCGCGTGCTCGGCGTCGAACACGCGCTCTATCAGCGGGCGCTGGCGGAGGTTGCCTCCGGCAGGGCCACGCTGGCGGGGGGCGAGGTCGTGCGCGGCTGATCGATCGGGCAGGATCGGGCCTGTGCCGCCTGTTCCTCTTCCTTCTCCCAGCGACGGAACAGATCGGCCCGTCTTGCCGGATAGCGCTCTTCGCGCGGGACGAGATCGGTGATGCGGTCCGTGCGAAAATGCCGGAAGGCCTGCCGCAGCTCGCACCAGGCGATGACGATCCGCACCCGCTCGTAGAATGTCATGCCGATCGGCCAGATCATCCGGTCGGTCTCCTGACCGGCCTCGTCGCGATACCGGATCGCGAGCTTGCGGCCCTGGCGGATCGCAGCCCTGATGCCGGCGGCATCGATCTGATCGACCGGCTGGTCGCAGCGATAGGCCGGCGCGAACAGGGCGCCATCGAGCAGGATCGGTMGTAGATGCGGCGGCAGGACGGCTGCGACCTTGCTGACGACGTCTTCCGCCGCGCGTGCCAGCACCGGGTCGGCACGCTCACCAAGCCAGCGCATGCCGACGAGAACCGCCTCGATCTCGTCCGGCGAGAGCATCAGCGGCGGCAGATCGAAGCCAGCGTCAAGCACATAGCCGATGCCGGCCTCGCCGCGCACCGGCACGCCCTGGCGCATCAATGCTCCGATATCGCGGTAGATCGTCCGCACCGAGACATCGAGTTCGGCGGCGAGGGTATCGGCCGTCACCGGCCTGCGACGTCGGCGCAGGCCCTGGATCAGATCGAGCAGACGTTCGGCACGTTGCATGACGAGGAATTCCCAAGCATCAGGTTGGGCAGGAGAATGCTCTAGCTCTGCTGACAAGAGTTGTCAGCAGTCTGTCAGCAGAAAACCAACGCCTTGCCTCTGCCAATGGGAGGATTTCGCATGATCACGCTACAGGTCTTCGGACCCGGGTTCGGCCTGCCGGACCCGAGCCCTTTCTGCATGAAGGCGGACATCCTCCTGCAGATGTCCGGCCTCCCGCATGAGCGCAAGATCGGCAATATGAGGCGGGCGCCCAAGGGCAAGCTGCCGCTGATCATCGACGCTGGCGAGATCGTCGCCGACAGCACCTTCATCAGACTGCATCTGGAGCGGAAATACGGCATCGACTTCGACAAGGGCCTGACGCCGGAACAGCGCGGCATCGCCTGGGCCGTCGAGAAGATGCTGGAGGATCATCTCTACTGGTTCGTGGTCAGCGAGCGCTGGGCCAATGACAGCAATTTCAACCGGGGGCCGCTTCAGTTCTTCAGAGTCGTGCCGGCGCCGTTGCGACCGCTGGTTGCCGCGATGGTCAAACGCCAGGTGCAGCGCACGCTCAAGGGCCAGGGCACCGGGCGCCACAGCCCGGTTGAACAGGCGGAACTCGCCCGGCATGCGCTGGGAGCCGCCGCCGCGATTCTGGGCGAGCGGCCCTATCTGATGGGCAGCGAGCCTTGCGGCGCGGACGCCACGCTTGGCGCCTTCCTGGCCTCGGGGCTGTGCACGCTCTTCGAGTCGCCGATACGCGGCCTGATCGAAAGCCACCCCAATCTCGTCGCCTATGCGGCGCGGATCGGGGCGCGCTATTTCGCCGACCGGAAGCTGATCAGCTCGGCCGCCTGAGCTTGCAGCGATCGATGAAATCGTAGCCCTTGGCGCGGGCGCTGTCGTTGAAATAGCCGGTTTCGCGGAAGGCCTGGATCTCGTCCTTGGTCATCGCGTTGACGGTGCCCTTGGCATAGCAGCTGCAAGGCGTGTGGACGGCTTCACGCGTCGTGCCGATCAGCTGCGACTGGGTGACCAGGCAGGCATCGAAGGCCCGAAGCTGGATCATGTAGGGCGTCAGGTTCTTGGCGGTCGGATCGGGCGGCGGCAAGGCGCTCGTGCCGCTCGCGGCCTGGGCCGAAACCGCAGCCATCATCAGGAACCCACCGGCCAGAACGACCGCACCTATCCGCCGCATCTTCATGATTCCGCAGTTCCTTCGAGACATGCCCATGCCGGGGCAAGCATCATCCATGCCTCGCCCGCGCGCGGCGGAATGGTCACAGCCCTCCGTAAAGGTCAAGTGGCCGATCAGTCACGCCTTCTTGATCCACACTTTGTTGTCGTGGAAGGCGGCCCCGCCGAAGGGAGCGACCGCATCGGCGCCGGTGATGGTGTTGATGCCGCGCCCATGCTTGTGCGCCGCATTCGGCCAGATCGATTCGGCAATGACGACGCCGCGCACCACGCCGGAGAAGAACTTCGCCGTCAGATGCACGCTGCCGCGCCGGTTGCCGATAACGACTTCGCCGCCATCGGAAATGCCGAGCCCTTCCGCGTCCTGCGGATGCATCATCAAGCTCGGTCCGCCCTCCTTCTTCTGCGAGCTTGGTGTCTCGGTGAAGGTCGAGTTGAGGAAGCTGCGGGCGGGGCTGGTCGCGAGGCGGAAGGGATGCGTCTCGTCCGTGTTCTCGATTACGCCCCAATGATCGGGAAGACCCGGCATCTGGCTGTAGGGGCCGACCGGGCCGTCATTGGCGTTGGGCACCTTCGGCCAGTYCGGCTTGAAGCGGAACTTGCCGTCGCGATAGCCGAAACCGTCGACGTAATGCGCGCGATCGAACCCCGGCTGGATGTCGTGGAAATCAGCCGCGATCAGCTCGTCCAGCGTGCCGCGGCCGGTCTCGCGCAGCGTCCAGTCGACGATCTCGCGCGGCGTCATCGCGAACCCGCGATGTTCGGCGCCCAGGCGCTCGGCAAGCGCACAGATCACCTCGTGGTTCGAGCGGCACTCGCCAGGCGGCTCGACGAGCTTGCCGCCCCACATGATGTGCTGATGCCCGCCGCCCTGGTAGAGGTCGTCATGCTCCATGAACTGCGTCGCCGGCAGCACGATGTCGGCCATGGCTGCGGTCTCGGTCATGAACTGCTCGTGCACGACCGTGAACAGGTCGTCGCGGGCAAAGCCCTGCTTGACCAGTTCCTGCTCGGGCGCAACCGAGACGGGATTGGTGTTCTGGATGAAGAGCGCCTTCACGGGCCCGCCCTGGCGCAAGGCCTCGGCGTCGCCAGTCAAAACCCTGCCGATCTGCGACTGGTCGAGCTGGCGGATGCGGGGATCCCGGACATCCAGCCCTTCGATCAGGCTCTTGCGCCACTGGTAGATGCCGCTGTTCGAATGAAAGGCGCCGCCGCCTTCGTACTGCCAGGCGCCTGTCACCGTCGGGACGCAGAGCGCCGCATGCATGTTCACCGCACCGTTGCGCTGGCGTGCGAAGCCATAGCCGAGGCGAAAGAAGCTGCGTTTGCGGGTGCCGACCAGGGTCGCGAATTCCTCGATCGCGGCGACGTCGAGTCCGGTGATCGCAGCCGCCCATTCCGGCGTGCGGCTGGCGAGATGCTCCTCGAGTTCGGCGGGCGCATCAGTGTAGCGCGCGAGATAGTCGCGGTCGGCATGGCCGTCGCGGAAGAGGACATGCATGACGGCGCAGGCGAGCGCGCCATCGGTACCCGGGCGCAGCACCAACGCGAGATCGGCCTGGGCCAGCGTCGGGTTGTGGTAGATGTCGATGGCGACGATCTTGGCGCCGCGCTCCTTCCGCGCCTTGATCGCGTGATGCATGACATTGACCTGGGTGTGCACGGCGTTCGTGCCCCAGATCACTACGCAGTCCGATTTCGCCATCTCGCGCGGATCGGGACCGGCGAGCCGGCCCGTGCCGGCGATGAACCCGGTCCAGGCCATCGTGGTGCAGATCGTCGAATACTGGCCGGAGTAGCGCTTGACGTTGCGCAGCCGGTTGATGCCGTCACGCATCACCAGCCCCATCGTGCCGGCATAGTAATAGGGCCAGACGGCGTCGGCGCCGTGCTCGGCCTCGATCGCGAGGAAGCGGCGTGCGGTTTCGTCCAGCGCCTCATCCCAGGAGATACGCTCGAACTGCCCGGAGCCCTTCGGTCCGGTGCGGCGCAAGGGGTGCAGCAGCCGGTCCGGATGATGGATGCGCTCGGAATACCGCGCCACCTTCGCGCAGATCACGCCGTCGGTGTAGCTCTGGCGCTTGCTGCCGCGCACCCGCCCGATGCTGCGCCCGTCGATCACCTCGACTTCCAGCGAACAGGCCGATGGGCAGTCATGCGGGCAGACTGACGGCAGATGCGTGATGCGGGGCAGTTCGGTCATGGATGATCCTTCAGCCCGCTACTGGTGACGCGCCGGGCTTTTGCGGTCAATGCCGGCGGCGTCAACCCGGGATTAACGATAACGCTTCAGATTGTCGGAACTTCCGCTTGCCAAGGCGCCGTTGCGCCGGAGTTCGATAATGCGTTGCGTTGCGTTTCTGACCGGCCTTGCGGCCAGTCTCTGCCTGTCGCCTGCCGGCTCAGCTCAAGCCCAGTCCAGCGATTACACCACCCTCACCTCCCCCGAATCCGTCCAGAACTGGCACCTGACCCTGGGAGGCGGCCTGCGCTACACGCCGGACTATTCCGGTTCGAACGACTATGTCTTCCGGCCGCGGGCGATCGTGAACCTGGCGCGTGGCACCAAGAGCACCTGGTGGTCATCGGAAGACGATGCGATCAGCATCGGATTCTTCTCCGGCAAGGCCTGGCGCGTCGGCTTCTCCGGCAACCTGCTCTGGGAGCGCAAGGCGAGCACCAACCCTGCGCTGATCGGCATGCCGGACGTCAAGTTCGGCGCCGAGCTCGGCGGTTTTGTCGAATTCTACCCGACCTCCTGGCTGCGCGGCCGCGTCGACCTGCGCCGCGGCGTGATCACGCATGACGCGCTTGTCGCCGAATTCAAGATCGACGCCTTCCAGAAGATCGGGGCCTGGACGATCGGCGCCGGCCCGCGCATGAGCGTCGTCGGGGCCGACTATGTCCGGACCTATTTCGGCGGCAATTACGCGGGCAGAGGCGGCCTGCTGCAGCGTTACAATGCTGGGATCAACTCGATCGGCGCGATCGCGCAGGTGACCTATAACTGGTCCGAGAAGCTGCAGACGACTGCCTATCTCGAATACAAGCACCTCGTCGGCGATGCGACCAGATCGCCGATCGTCAAGCCGTTCGGCTCACGGGATTCGCTGACTGTCGGCGTCTCCGCCAGCTACGCCTTCGATCTCGGCTTCAAATAGTTCCCCGAACGAAAACGGCGGAGCCACTGGCTCCGCCGTTCGAAGACGATCAGCAGTCGCGCCGCGTCAGCCGACGATCTCGTTGCCGGCGAAGAACTGCGCGATCTCGATGGCGGCGGTCTCCGGCGCATCCGAACCGTGAGCGGTGTTCTCACCAACCGACTCGGCGAAGAGCTTGCGGATCGTGCCCTCGGCGGCATTCGCCGGGTTGGTGGCGCCCATCACGTCGCGATAGGTGGCGATGGCGTTCTCGCCTTCCAGGACCTGAACGACGACCGGGCCGGACGTCATGAACTCGACCAGCTCGCCGAAGAAGGGCCGTTCCTTGTGGACGGCATAGAAGGTCTCGGCCTGGCCCTTGGTCATCTGAATGCGCTTCTGCGCGACGATGCGCAGGCCAGCCTTCTCGATCACCGCGTTGACCGCGCCGGTCAGGTTGCGCCGCGTCGCGTCGGGCTTGAGAATGGAAAAGGTACGCTGGACAGCCATCGTTGGTTCCTTAGGGACAATCTGGAGAATGCGGCGGCTTATAGCTGCCGCCTCCCCGCCCTACAAGGCTGCCCGGCCGGCTTCGTTTGCCTGTCCTGCTCCGTGTCGGTCCGGCGGGAGCCGTCCATCAAGCCCGACGCGTCTCCAGCTTGAAGCGAAAGCCGGCTCGGATATAGTTCATATCTGAACCATGCAGCCATAGCTGGTCGAAACGGGAGGATCGCATGCGCTTTCACAAGACCTCGGCCAGGGCCGCTCTGCTCGGATTCGCGACGCTGGCACTCGCCGGCACCGGCTCCGCCCTGGCACAGGATGTCAGCGGCACCTGGCTGCGCGATAGCGGGGCCTCGCGGGTGCGCTTTGCCAAATGCGGCGAGGCGATGTGCGGCACACTGGCCTGGCTGAAGGACACGAACGGCCCCGCCAAGGTCGGCCAGCGCATCTTCTACGACATGAAGCCGACCGGCGCCGGCAAATGGAGCGGCAGCGCCTTCAATCCGGAGGATGGCAAGACCTATTCCGGCACGATGTCCTTGTCCGGAGATGCGCTGACCACCTCGGGCTGCGTGCTCGGCGGTATCATCTGCCGCTCGGTGAAATGGACTCGGGCGAACTGACGCGACGAGCTTAGGGCGCTGTCCGGTCAACTGCGCCGTCAGCAACCGGCATCTGGGCCGCCAGCCCGGCGCGCGCCGAGCGTGGCGGGAGGGTGACGGTCAACCCAAGGTCGACCATCGCCAATGGATCAGCTCAGCGGGCCCGCTGCCCGAACAGAACGGCCTTCTCTTCCGGCGTGCTGATGCCGGCCGGATTGCGCAGTTCAGCGCCGATCGCGAGGCCGCGCTGCACGGCCGGGCGGGCCTGCATCGTTTCCAGCCAGCGCCCGACATTCGGGAACTGCCTGATGTCCTGCCCTTGCTTCTCCCAGCCTCTGGCCCAGCCGATGCAGGCCATGTCGGCAATCGAGTAAGCGCCGCAGATATAGTCGCGGCCCTCGAGACGGCGATTGAGCACGCCATAGAGCCGGTTGGCCTCGTTGGTGTAGCGATCGATGGCGTAAGGCAGCTTCTCGGGCGCGTAGATGCGGAAATGATGGGTCTGGCCGAGCATCGGCCCAAAGCCGCCCATCTGCCAGAACAGCCATTCATCGACCGCGACGCGGCCACGCTCATCGGCAGGGTAGTATTGTCCGGTCTTGCGGCCGAGATATTGCAGGATCGCACCGGACTCGAAGACCGAGATCGGCTCTCCGCCGGGCCCATCATGATCGACGATCGCCGGCATGCGATTATTCGGCGAGATCTCCAGGAAGTCGGGCTTGAACTGATCGCCCTTGCCGATATTCACGGGGATGAGGTTGTAAGGGAGCCCGCACTCCTCGAGCATGATGGTGATTTTCCAGCCGTTGGGCGTCGGCCAGTAGTAGAGATCGATCGGCTTTGACGAACGTGCGAGCATCACAGCTTTCCTGTCGCGATTGAGCCGGGATCTGATGTAGGCTGCCCGGCAGGCCGTCGGTAGGGTTGCCGACCTGCTTGGCAAGCAGGTTGGTCATGTCCGGGCATGGTAAGCCGCCCGCGATCGGCCTGGACGGCTCTGCGGCCTTCAGACCGGCTTCTTGAAGCCTTCGTGGCTCTGGTCGAAGCCAAGATTGCGATAGAAGCGATGGGCGTCGGTGCGAGCCTTGTGCGAGGTCAGCTCGACCAGCCCCGCTCCCTTCTCCTTTGCGAAGGCGAGCCCGTGGGTCATCATCACTGCGCCGATCCCCATTCCCCGCGTTTCCGGCGCAACGTGGACACTCTCGAACTTCGCACGCTTGCGCCCTCGTGCGGCGAAACCCGGAATGAGCGTGACCTGGAAGGTGCCGACGACCTCTCCGGCGCGCTCGGCGACGAAAAGTGTGGTGTCGGGACTCGCCAGAACCTCGTCGAAGGCCCGCTCATAGTCCGGGTGCGCGGCTTCAGCTGCGGCGTCCTGTTCCGTCACTTCCTGTGTCGCGGAGCCAAGCACAATCAGGCTGGCGACACGCTGGACATCGTCGCGCCGGGCCTGGCGAATGGAAATCTCGGACGGATCGATCTTGCTCTTGCTCATGGCCAGGCCTCCGGACCGCTGGACAGCCCCGCGGTTGGCGCGGTGTTAGCAAAGCCCTTTCTGAAACGGAACTCGGCATGCCGGCCCATGCGGCACGCTGACGGGCTCCGCCGGCTGCCGTCACTCGGCAAACAGGCGCTTTGCCATCAGCAAGGTGTTGGGCGTGTCATCGCGGCCGTCGAAGCGGGCCGAGCGCTGCAGGAAGAAGCCCATCCGCTCGTAGAATGCGATCGCGGGCTCGTTCTGCAGCTCGACTTCCAGGCGCGCAACCGGCGCCAGGGGGAAATGGGCGAGCGTGACGTGCAGCAGGGTGCGGCCGATCCCGACGCCCTGATAGGTCGGCAGGACATAGAGCCGCGTCAGCAGCGCCGCCCGGTCGCGCTCGCGGCGGGCGGACGAGGTCGCAACGATCTGGTCATCGACCAGAGCAACGAGAAAGGCTTCGCCGTCGCGACCGAGCTGGGCGCTCAGATTCTCCAGCGAATGCCAGGCATTGGTGATCTCGGCGACACGCTGCCAGCCATAAATGCCGTCATAGGTCGCATGCCAGGTCTCGACCAACAGCGAGCGGACGGCCGGGAGATCGGCCGCAACCGCGTCGCGGATGATGAGCCTGTCTGGCGTCACTCGATACCCAGCTTCTTCTTCAGGATCTCGTTCAGCGCCTGCGGATTGGCCTTTCCGCCCGACGCCTTCATGGCCTGGCCGACGAACCAGCCAAGCATGGTCGGCTTCAGCTTGACCTGCTCGACCTTGTCGGGATTGCCGGCGATGATCTCGTCGACCGCCTTCTCGATCGCTCCAGTGTCGGTCACCTGCTTCATGCCGCGCGTCTCTACGATCTCGCGCGGATCGCCCCCTTCGGACCAGAGTATCTCGAACAGATCCTTGGCGATCTTGCCCGAAATGACGCTCTCGCCAAGCAGATCGACGAGGCCGCCGAGCTGGGCGGCAGAGACCGGCGAGGCGGTCACATCCTTGCCTTCCTTGTTCAGGCGGCCGAACAACTCGTTGATCACCCAGTTGGCGGCGGCCTTGCCGTCGCGGCCCTTGGCGACAGCCTCGAAGTAATCCGCCTGCTCGCGCTCGGCGACGAGCACGGAGGCATCATAGGGCGTCAGGCCGTATTCGGCGATGAAGCGCGCCTTCTTGGCGTCGGGCAGTTCCGGCAGCGCTGCCTTCAGATGTTCGACGAAGGCATCGTCGAATTCGAGCGGCAGCAGGTCCGGGTCCGGGAAATAGCGATAATCATGCGCCTCCTCCTTGGAACGCATCGAACGGGTCTCGCCCTTGCCGGGATCATAGAGCCGCGTTTCCTGGTCGATCTTGCCGCCATCCTCGAGGATGCCGACCTGGCGGCGCGCCTCGACATCGACCGCCTGGCCGATGAAGCGGATCGAGTTGACGTTCTTGATCTCGCAGCGCGTGCCGAGGGGCTCGCCGGGGCGGCGCACCGAGACGTTGACGTCAGCGCGCAGGTTGCCCTTCTCCATGTCACCATCGCAGGTGCCGAGATAGCGCAGGATGGTGCGCAGCTTGGTGACAAAGGCCTTGGCCTCGTCGGCCGAGCGCAGGTCGGGGCGCGAGACGATCTCCATCAGCGCGACGCCGGAGCGGTTGAGATCGACGAAGCTCATCGTCGGATGCTGATCATGGATCGACTTGCCGGCATCCTGCTCCAGATGGAGGCGCTCGATGCCGACGCTGATCTGCTCGGTCGGCGAGAGATCGACGACGATCTCACCTTCGCCGACGATCGGGCTCTTGTACTGGCTGATCTGGTAGCCCTGCGGCAGGTCGGGATAAAAATAGTTCTTGCGATCGAACACGGACCGGTTGTTGATGCGCGCGTTCAACCCTAGGCCGGTACGAACTGCCTGACGCACGCATTCGGCATTGATCACCGGCAGCATGCCGGGCATGGCCGCGTCGACTAGGCTGACATGCTCGTTCGGCTCGCCCCCGAAGGCGGTGGAGGCGCCTGAGAAAAGTTTCGCGTTGGAGGTGACCTGGGCATGGATTTCCATGCCGATGATGATTTCCCAATCGCCGGTTGCACCCTTGATCAGCTTCTTCGGGTCGGCAGGGCGGGCATGCGCGTTCATATCGGTCTTCCAACTCTGGTCAGGTCGCGTCTTCGGTAGAACCTTGGCGCCCGGGCGGCAAGCGTCTGTTGCCATCCTGTCACCCCCTGGCCGGAATGTTGCTAATCTGTCGTCATTCGACGGTGCTGTCGAGTGACGGAACTTGACAATCGTCAGCACGCAACCTTTCTTGCGCGCGGCCCGGAAACCGAGAGTGGTTGCGCCGGCCCCGCTATCCGGAGTTTTTCCATGCGAATCCGCCGCTCAACGGGTCGGACTCTTGCCACCTTCGCGGTGCTGCTCGCGACGTCCGCCGCCACGGCCCTCGCCCAGGGCGCCCCACCGGCTCCGCCGGTCCAGACTGCAGCGCCGCTCGCCAAGCGCGTGACCAACTGGGACGAGTACACAGGCCGCTTCGAAGCGCGCGAGCAGGTCGAGATCAGGGCCCGCGTCTCCGGGTTCCTCGACAGCATCCATTTCCGCGACGGCGATCGGGTGAACAAGGGCGATCTGCTCTTCACAATCGACCAGCGCCCGTATCAGCTTGCCGTCGATGCGGCACGCGCTGAAGTCGCGCGCGCCAAGGCCCAGGTCGAGCTCGCCCAGAACGAGGTCGAGCGCGCCGAGGCTCTGACGCAGAACCGGACGATCACGGTTCGCGACATTGACCAGCGCCGCGCCAACTTGAACGGTGCCGTCGCGTCCCAGCAGGCGGCCGAGGCCAATCTCAAGACCGCCGAGCTCAATCTGGAATGGACGCAGGTTCGCGCCCCCCTGTCCGGCCGGATCTCGAACAAGCGCGTCGATGCGGGCAACCTCGTCGCGGGCGGCCAGTCGGGTGCGACGCTGCTGACGACGATCGTCGCTACCGATCCGATCAATTTCGTGTTCGATACGTCGGAAGCCGACTACCTCCGCTATTCCAGGCTCGCCGGCGAACAGCGCGGGCTGACGAACCGTGAAAGCGCTCCGACCGCACAGGTCAGGCTCGCCGACGAGACGAGCTGGAAGCGCCAGGGCAAGATCGACTTCGTCGACAACGCCTTCAATGCCCGCTCAGGTACGATTCGCAGCCGCGCCGTATTCGAGAACAAGGATCAGTTCCTGACGCCCGGCACCTTTGGGCGCGTGCGCATCTATGCCGGCCAGGTCGACGCATTGCTCGTTCCCGACGCCGTCATCGTCTCGGACCAGGCCAGCAAGATCGTGCTGACGGTCGGCGCCGACAACAAGGTCGTGCCCAAGCCGGTGGTGCTCGGTCAGATCGCGGACGGGTTGCGCGTGATCACCAAGGGCCTGGAGAAGGACGACAAGGTCATCATCAACGGGCTCGCCAGCCCGATGGTGCGGCCGGGCGCGACCGTCACACCGCAGGCCGGCGAGATCAAGGTCGCCGCAACCAACTGACGGCTTACGCCGCCATCACCGGAAGCGGACGGCATCGGCCGCCCGCCCTGCCCTCCCGGCCAGGACCCCAGCATGTTCCGCTTTGCGCATTTCTTCATCGACCGGCCGATCTTCGCGACCGTTCTCTCGATCCTGCTGACGATCGCCGGCGCCATCGCGCAGCGCAGCCTGCCGATCGCGGAATATCCCGAGATCGCGCCGCCGACCGTCACGATCACCGCGACCTATCCGGGCGCATCGGCCGAGGTCGTCGCCTCGACCGTCGCAGCGCCGATCGAGCAGGAGGTCAACGGCGTCGACGATATGCTCTATATCTCGTCGCAATCGACCGGTGACGGGCGTGTTACGATCAGCGTCGTCTTCAAGGCCGGCACGGATGTCGACCAGGCGCAGGTGCTGGTGCAGAACCGGGTCTCGGCGGCCGAACCGCGCCTGCCGCAGGACGTCCGTACGCTCGGCCTGCAGGTCCGCAAGGCCTCGCCCGACTTCCTGATGGTCATCCACATGCTGTCGCCCGACGGCTCGCGCGACCAGCAATACGTCTCGAATTACACGACGCTGAACGTGAAGGACGTGCTGACCCGCGTCGAAGGCGTCGGCGACGTGCAGGTCTTCGGCGCGCGCGACTACTCGATGCGTGTCTGGCTCGATCCCGCCAAGGTCGCGGCGCGCAATCTGACGGCCGGGGATGTCATCGCCGCGATCCGCGCCGCCAACATCCAGGTCGCCGCCGGAGCAATCAACCAGCCGCCGGCGAAGTCGGATGGCGCCTTCCAGCTTTCGGTCAATACGCAGGGACGCCTCACCAGCATCGACGAGTTCTACAACATCGTCGTCCGCTCGGACGCGGATGGCGGCACGATCCGCGTCCGCGACGTGGCCCGCGTCGAGCTCGGCGCGCAGGACTATCTGTCGAACTCCTATCTCGACAACAAGGAAGCCGTCGCGATCGGCGTGTTCCAGCGTCCGGGCTCGAATGCGTTGTCGGCATCCGAAGCGCTCATCAAGACAATGGACGGGTTGTCGAAGAACTTCCCGGCCGGGGTCGAGTACAAGATCGTCTACAACCCGACGGAGTTCATCGCTGAATCCGTCTCCGCCGTGGTGACGACGCTGCTCGAGGCGATCGTGCTCGTCGTCTTCGTCGTGATCCTGTTCCTGCAGACCTGGCGTGCGGCGATCATCCCGATCATCGCGATCCCGGTTTCGCTGGTCGGCACCTTCCTGGTGATGAGCGCGGTCGGTATCTCCTTCAACACGATCTCGCTGCTGGCGCTGGTGCTGGCCATCGGTATCGTCGTCGACGACGCGATCGTCGTGGTCGAGAATGTCGAGCGCTATCTGGCGCAAGGCATGAGCGCCAAGGACGCAGCGCACAAGACCATGGACGAGGTCGGCGGCGCCCTGCTCGCGATTGCGCTCGTGCTGTGCGCCGTGTTCATCCCGACCGCCTTCATCACTGGTCTGCAGGGCACGTTCTACCAGCAGTTCGCAGTCACGATCGCAGCCTCAACGGCGATCTCGTGCTTCGTTTCGCTGACCTTGTCACCGGCGCTGTCGGCTATCCTGCTGAAGCCGCACAGCCATGAGGAGCCGAAGGGTTTCTTCGCGGCAATCGGTGCGCCGCTGCGTTGGTTCTTCAAATATTTCAACATGGCCTTCGACTGGCTCTCGCGCGCATACGGCGCGGCGACCTCGCGCCTGATCCGCGTCGGCGTCCTGATGCTGCTGGTCTATGCCGCCCTGATCGCGGTCGCCGGCCAGCGCCTGGCGGCGATTCCGACGGGCCTCGTCCCGCAGCTCGACCGCGGCTACTTCATCGCCGTCGTGCAGCTGCCTCCGGGCTCGTCGCTGCCGCGGACCGACGAGGTCATCCGCAAGGCGACCGACATGCTGCTGTCGCGGCCTGGCGTCGCCCATATCGTCGCCTTCGCCGGCCTTGATGGCGCAACCTTCACCCTGGCGCCCAATGCCGGCGTCGCCTTCGTCACCCTCACCGACTTCAGGGAAAGGGCCAAGGCGGGCCTCACGACCCAGGGCATCCTCAACGATCTGCGCAGCCAGCTGGGCCAGATCGGCGAGGCCTTCGCCCTGGTGATCGAGCCTCCTGCCGTTCCCGGAATCGGCAACGGCGGTGGTCTCAAGGGCTATGTCCAGGATCGCGGCGGGCGCGGCCTGCCGGCGCTTGAGGGCGCGACCTGGGCAGTGGCTGGAACCGCGGGCCAGGCTCCGGGAATCCAGCAGCCGTTCACGCTGTTCTCGACCAGGACGCCACAGATCTACGCCGATATCGACCGGACCAAGGCTGAAATGCTCGGTGTGCCCGTGACCCGGGTGTTCGAGACCCTGTCGGTCTATATGGGGTCGGCCTATGTCAACGATTTCAATATCCTGGGCCGCACCTTCCGGGTGACGGCGCAGGCCGACAATCCCTACCGGCTCGACATCCGCGACGTCGCGGCGTTGAAGACGCGCAATGTCGACGGCGAGATGGTGCCGATCGGCTCGGTCGCGACCTTCTCCGACACGACCGGCGCCTATCGCGTGCCGCGCTACAACCTCTATCCGGCGGCCGAGGTCCAGCTTTCGATGGCGCGCGGTTATTCGACCGGCCAGGGCATCGCGGAGGTGGAGAAGATCGCGCAGCAGGTTCTGCCGGCCGGGTTCGGTTTCGAATGGACCGAGATCGCATTGCAGGAGAAGCTTGCCGGCAACACTGCGATCATCGCCTTCGGCCTCGCCGTCGTCTTCGTCTTCCTGCTGCTGGCGGCACTGTACGAGAGCTGGACCTTGCCGCTCGCCGTCATCCTGATCGTGCCGATGTGTATTCTCGCGGCGATGGTCGGCGTCGGTTACAAGGACTTCGATCGCAACGTGCTCGTCGATATCGGTCTCGTCGTGCTCGTCGGCCTTGCTGCGAAGAACGCGATCCTGATCGTCGAATTCGCCAAGCAGGCCGAGGACGAGGGTATGAGCCGGCGCGAGGCTGCGATCGCAGCGGCCAGGACCCGGTTGCGACCGATCCTGATGACGTCGCTCGCCTTCATCCTTGGCGTGCTGCCCCTGACGATCTCCGTCGGTGCCGGTGCCGAAATGCGCCAGGTTCTCGGCGTCGCGGTGTTCTCCGGCATGATCGGCGTGACGCTGTTCGGCCTGCTGTTCACCCCGGTCTTCTATGTGGTGGTGCGCTGGCTCGCTTCTGTGCTGAGCCGGAAGAAGAAGGGCGAGCCGACCGCCGGCAAGGATGCCCATCCGGCAGCCCACTGAAGCCTGCTGAACAACGAAACCCCGCCTTGCCGATCCGGCAAGGCGGGGTTTCTCTTTTAGGCGAACTTTCGAGCCAGGAGCCGGCACGCGAAGGCGACGCCAGCCGCCACCGCAGCCGCGATCAGGTTCGCGAGGGGCTGCGCACCGGCATCGCCCCTCACCTGCTGCACGATGATCAGGAGAAGCAGGAGCGCGGCGACGAAGGCCAGCGCCCCTTGCAGGAAAGTGAGACAGGCCCAGGCGATGGCGCGGCTGAAGATCATGCCGCCAGCCTAGACCCAAAGCATGGTCCAGCGGAAATCTGTCCGCGCCATGCCGGACAAACCGCAAGGTGATGCAGAGCCGGAAACGATCCGGAAACTTCGAAGATCCAGGTGACGAATCCCGGGCTCCTGCCTGGAGGCTCCCGGGATTGGCGCCGCGCTCAGGCGCTTACGCCCACCACTTCTCGCCAACCGTGAAGCGGCCAGCCGCGTCCTCGATGACCTGGCCGAGCGAGAACAGCGTCTCCTCGTCGAAGGGGCGGCCGATCAGCTGCAGGCCAAGCGGCAGGCCCTGCGCATCCTGTCCGGCGGGCACCGCGATGCCCGGCAGGCCGGCCATGTTCACCGTGACCGTGAAGACGTCGTTGAGATACATCTCGACCGGATCAGACGAGCCCTTCTCGCCGATGCCGAAGGCCGCCGAGGGCGTCGCCGGCGTCAGCACGGCGTCGATTCCGTCGGCATAGGCCAACTCGAAATCGCGCTTGATCAGCGTGCGGACCTTCTGGGCCTTGAGATAATAGGCGTCGTAATAGCCGGCCGAGAGCACATAGGTGCCGATCATGATGCGGCGCTTGACCTCGGCGCCAAAGCCTTCGGCGCGGGTCTTCTCGTACATCTCGACGATGTCGCGGCCCGGCACGCGCAGGCCGTAGCGCACGCCGTCATAGCGGGCGAGGTTGGAGGAGGCTTCCGCCGGCGCGACGATGTAATAGGCGGGCAGAGCGTATTTCGTGTGGGGCAGCGAGATGTTGACGATCTCGGCACCGGCTGCCTTCAGCCAGGCGATGCCCTGCTGCCAGAGAGCCTCGATCTCGGGCGACATGCCGTCGAGCCGGTATTCCTTGGGAATGCCGATCTTCATGCCCTTCACCGAGCGGCCGACCGCGGCCTCGTAGTCCGGCACGGCGAGGTTCGCGGAGGTCGTGTCCTTGGCATCGTACCCGGCCATCGAGCGCAGCATCACGGCGCTGTCGCGCACCGTCTTGCCGATCGGACCGGCCTGGTCGAGCGAGGAAGCGAAAGCGACCGTGCCCCAGCGTGAGCAGCGGCCATAGGTCGGCTTGATGCCGACTGTCCCGGTGAAGGCCGCCGGCTGGCGGATCGAGCCGCCGGTATCCGTCGCGGTGGCGGCCAGGCAGAGGTCGGCGGCGACGGCGGCGGCCGAGCCGCCCGACGAGCCGCCCGGAACCAGATGGTTGCCCTCGATTGCGCCGGAGCCACCTGCTCCGACATTCGAGCCGCTGCGGCGCCAGGGATTGACGACATTGCCGAAGGCGCTGGTCTCGTTCGACGAGCCCATGGCGAACTCGTCATTGTTGAGCTTGCCGAGCATCACCGCGCCGTCGCGCCAGAGCTGGCTCGTCACGGTCGATTCATAGGCTGGCACGAACTCGCCAAGGATCTTCGAGCAGGCGGTGGTGCGCACGCCCTCGGTGGCGAAGAGGTCCTTGATGCCGAGCGGCAGGCCTTCGAGCGGGCCGCCCTCGCCCTTCGCCAGCCTGGCATCGGAGGCCGCGGCCTGCTTCAGCGCGTGGTCCGGCGTCTCCAGCACGAAGGCGTTGAGCGCGCGGGCCTTCTCGATGGCGGCGATATGCGCCTTGGCGAGGTCAGTCGCGGAAAAGGTCTTTGCCTTGAGGCCGTCGCGGGCCTCGGTCAGCGTCAGGCGGGTCAGGTCGGTCACGTCAGTGGTTTCCGGCAAATTGAACTGGGAGGAGCCCGCGGAGCGCGCCTGGCGCTTCCGGGGAGATAGAACGGGCGGATCAGCGCCTATTCGACCACCTTCGGCACCATGAAGAAATTGTCCTCGGAGACCGGCGCATTGGCGACGATCCGATCGGCGATCTCGCCATCCGTGACGACATCCTGGCGCTGCGTCATCGCCATCGGCGTGACCGATGTCATCGGCTCGACGCCGCTGACATCGACCTCGTCCAACTGCTCGACGAAGCCGAGAATGGCGTTGAGCTCGCCTTGCAGCTTGGGCAGATCGGCCTCGGGCACGGCAATGCGCGCCAGATGCGCGACGCGCTTCACGGTGGCGAGATCGACCGACATGGCAGGCTCCTGAAACTGTGGCTGAACAAGCCGAAACTGATTTGCCCGCGCTATAGCGCGTCGGCGGCAAAAGGATAAGTCAATACTGACGGGTCGTCGGAATCCCGGCCAGAACGCCGGGATCCATCGTCATGGACCGAAGCTGGATGGAGACGGGAATAGCGCGCTTCGTTGCCGATCCCGGATGACGCGGCCTTGCGTCAGATCTCGACCGCCTCGCCCTTCCCGGGCACGAGGGCCCGAACATCGCTGCCCTTCAACGCCGCGACGAACTCGTCGGCATTCTGGGCGATGATCGGGAAGGAGCCGTAATGGCAGGGGATCGCGACCTTCGGCTTGACGAAGCGGGTCATGGCCAGCGCCGCGGTCTTCGCGCCCATGGTGAAGCGGTCGCCGATCGGACAGATGCAGATGTCGACGGCATTCAGTTCGCTGATCAGCGCCATGCCCGGGAAGATGTCGGTGTCGCCCATATGCCAGAGCGTCTTCTCGCCCGGGGCCTTGATGACCACGCCATTGGCGCTGCCGAGCGGGAAAGCGACACCGGCCTCGACCAGGCCGGCCGAGTGATCTGCCCTGACCAGGGTGGTCTGGAAGGAGCCGAGATCGACCGTGCCGCCGGTATTCATCGGCTCGAACTTCTTCAGGCTCTTCGAGGCAAGGTACATGCACAGGTCGAAATTGGTGACGACGGTCGCGTGATTGGCCTCGGCGATGGCAAGCGTGTCGCCGATATGGTCGCCATGGCCATGGGTGATCACGATATGGCTGACGCCCTTCGATGCCTCGGCGGCATTACCCTCGAAGGCCGGATTGCCGGTGAAGAACGGATCGATCAACAGCGAAGCGCCGGGGAGATCGAGGCGGAAGGCCGAATGGCCGAACCAGGTGAGCTTCATGGCGGAACCCCTTAGGCTGACGGGCAAGACAGCCTATCTAGGCCGGCAACGCGCGCCGTCCAAGTCGACTTTGCATCGGGCGACGTGCACGCTGCCACGCCTGGACCAAATGGAACCCTCGCCATGACCGACGCCGCAACCCTTTCCCGCCGCATTGCCCAGGGCCGTGGCGACGAGCCGGCCGATCTCGTCATTCGCGGCGCCAGGCTGTTCGATCTCGTCACCGGCGCCCTGGTCGAGACCGATATCGCGCTCTGCGGTGGAACGATCGTCGGCACCTATGGCCGTTATGAGGGCATCGCGAGCTTTGATGCCCGGGGGCTGATCGCGGTGCCCGGCTTCATCGACACGCATCTTCATGTCGAATCGTCGCTGGTGACGCCGTTCGAGTTCGAGCGCTGCGTGCTGCCGCACGGGGTCACGACCGCGATCTGCGACCCGCACGAGATCGCCAATGTCCTTGGCGTCGAGGGTATCAGCTATTTCCTGCGCTGCGCCGAGGCGATGCGCATGGATTTGCGCGTGCAGCTCTCGAGCTGTGTGCCGGCGACGCATCTGGAAACAGCAGGGGCCCGACTGGAGGCGGGCGACCTGACGCCGCTGATGGACCATCCCAAGGTGATCGGGCTCGCCGAGTTCATGAACTTCCCGGGCGTGCTTCACCGCGATCCCGGCTGCCTCGCCAAGCTCGAAGCCTTCTCTCACCGGCATATCGATGGCCACGCCCCGCTGGTCCGTGGAATGGACCTGAACGGCTACCTCTCGGCCGGCATCCGCACCGATCATGAAACGACCACGGCCGAGGAGGCGCGCGAAAAACTCGCCAAGGGCATGGCGATCCTGATCCGCGAGGGCTCGGTGTCGAAGGACCTGCATGCCCTGATCCCGCTGATCACCCGCGACGCCTCGCCCTTCCTCGCGTTCTGCACTGATGATCGCAACCCGCTCGACATCGCCGAGGAAGGCCATCTCGACTACATGATCCGCACTGCGATCGCCGCCGGGGCGGATGTGCTTGCGACCTATCGCGTCGCGACGCTCGCGGCTGCACGGAATTTCGGCCTGTTCGATCGCGGCTTCATCGGGCCCGGCAAGCGCGCCGACATCGTGCTCGTGGATGATCTCGCGACCTGCCAGGTGAAGTCTGTCTTTGCGGGAGGCCGGCTCGTCGAGGGGGCCCTCTTCGCGGATCGCAAGCCCATTCCGCCGGTTGGCCTCGGCAGTGTCCGGTGCCGCAGACTGGAGCCGGGAGATTTCAAGGTCGCGGCCCGGTCCGGCGACACCCCCGTCATCGGCGTCGTGCCGGGCCGCATCATCACCGAGCGGCTGGCGATGTCCCTGCCCGCCCGGGATGGAGAGGCCCTGCCCGATCTCACGCAGGACGCGGTCAAGGTCACGGTGATCGAACGGCATGGCAAGACGAACGGCATCGCGACCGGCTTCGTCCACGGCTTTGGCATGAAACACGGCGCCATCGCCTCTTCCGTCGGCCATGACAGCCATAATCTCTGCGTCGTCGGCGTCGACGAAGCCTCGATGGCGGCTGCCGCCAACCGGCTGATCGAGATCGGCGGCGGGTTCGCCGTCGCGGATGGTGGCGTGGTCAAGGCGGAGCTGGCGCTGCCGGTTGCCGGCCTGATGAGCGACCAGCCTTTCGAGGTCGTGCGGCACGGCCTGGAGGGCTTGCGAACGGAAGCGAGGGCGCTCGGCGTCGTGCTGGCCGAGCCGTTCCTGCAGGTCGCCTTCCTGACCTTGCCGGTGATCCCGCATCTGAAGATCACCGACAAGGGGCTGGTCGATGTCGACCGGTTCGACTTCGTCTGAGATCTAGCTTCACGGCATCGGCCCGCAGAGTGGATTGCGGACTTCAGGCCGATGCCGACACAGAAAGTCGGATCATCGGACCGGATGCGAGCCGGTTCGTTGATATAGACTTTTGTCTTTGCATCGGCTTTCCCGAAAACCGCAATCCACTCTGCGGGCCGATGCTTTAGGCGGAGAGGATTTCCTCAGGGATCAGAATCCCTTCAGCGCGGGCCTTCGCACGCAGATTCAAGCGCCTCGTCCCCGGCAGGCGCGTGCCTGGCTGGTCCTCTATCGCGTGGGCCAGCAGCTTCATGCGTTCGGCGAACCAATTGCCGCCCATGCTGGCGGGATCGATCGCGAGGATGAGCTGGCCGGTATCGGGTGGACCGCCCTTGTCGTCGATGAAGGAGGACGCCTGGAAGGCGAAATGCGTGCCGACCAGTGCCGCGGCGAGGATCTCCACCATCATCGCCAAGGTCGCGCCCTTGGCGTCGCCGAGCGGCACCATGGTGCCGGCAATCGCGGCGGCCGGGTCGGTTGTCGGCTTGCCATCCGCATCGAGCGCCCAGCCTTCGGGGATGGGCTCGCCCTTCTGTCTGGCGGCGACGATCGGCCCGCGCGCGACCTTGCTCAGCGCCATGTCGATGACGACCGGCTCGCGCCCGGCGAGCGGTGCGGCAAAGGCAATGGGATTGGTGCCGAAGACCGGCTTCGAGCCGCCCCAGGGCGCCATCGCGCCCGGCGTATTGGCGAAGAGCAAGGCGACGAGCCCCTGCTCGGCCAGGCGCTCGACATGCAGTCCCGCAGCGCCGCAATGGTTCGAGCGCCTGATCGGTGCCGCGACGACGCCCTGGGCGCGTGCGAGTTCGGGCAGCTCGCTGACCGCAAGATCGATCGCGGGATAGGCAAAGCCATGGGCGGCGTCGATGGCGAGCACGCCGGGCTTCGGTCGCCGGGCGATCGGCACGGCCTGGCCATCGATCTTTCCCGATTTCAGCATGGCCAGATAGGTCGGCACACGCGAAAGGCCGTGGCCCTTCAAGCCGTCGGCCTCGGCCATCACCAAGGCCCAGGCAACGGAGGCGGCATTGGCCGCTGAAGTCCCCGCAGCGGCGAACAGCGCCGCAATTCTGGCTTCGGCCTCCTCCAGAGAAAGGCGGGTCATGTCCGCCCCTCCAGCGCGGCGATGACGCGCTCCGCGACGAGGCCGGAAACGCGCCCGTTCGATTCGACGGTATTGCCGGCGATATGCGGCGTCAGGATCAGGTTCGGCGTGCCGGCGAAGAGCTTGGCGCCGCCGCGCAGCGGCTCCTCCTCGAAGACGTCGAGCGCCGCACCGGCGAGCCTGCCGCTCTTCAGGGCCTCGACCAGCGCGGCCTCGTCCATGACTCCGCCACGCGAGGCGTTGATCAGGATCGCGTCCGGCTTCATGCGCGCGAAGGACGCGCTTCCGATTAGCCCCTTGGTCTCCGAGGTCAGCGGCAGATGCAGGCTGATTACATCCGAGGTCGCAAGCAGGGCATCGAGCTCCAGCCGCTCGACATTGCTCCAGACCGGATCACCGGCTGGAACATAGGGGTCGTAGGCGGCGATGCTCATCCCGAGCAAGCGGGCATGCGCCGCAGCGTCACGCGCGATGGCGCCAAAGCCGACGAGCCCCATGCGCTTGCCGGCGATCTCGCGGCCGATCAGCTTTGTCTTTGGAAATTCGCCAGCCAGCATGGCTGCATTGGCGAAATAGGCGCCGCGCAACAGGGTCATCGCCGTGCCGATGACATATTCGACGACCGAGAGGCTGTTCGCCCCGGTCGCCGGGAAAACCTTGATGCCGCGGCCGGCGCAGGCTTCCATGTCGATATTGTCGAGGCCGACGCCAAGCCGGCCGATGACCGTCAAATTCTTCGCGCCTGCCAGCAACGCCCCTCTCACCTGCGTCTGGTTGCGGACGATGAGGGCCGGGATGTCGGCGACCAGCCGGGCGAGTTCGTCCGGCTTGCCGAAGAGTTCAGGGTCGTGATGAACCGCGTAGCGGGCGCTGAGGCTTGCGACCGCCGCCTCATCCATGAATTCGGTGATGACGATATCGGTCATGGCTCTCCCGCCTTGCGTGGCTGCTCAACCCAATGCTGTCAGGCCGCCGAGGACGAGCCCGAGAATGACGAGGCTGGTCCCGGTGACGACGACAAGATGCCGCCAGCCCAGCCGCACCATCGAGCCGATCGAGGTGCCGAGCCCGAGCGCGGCGATCGCGATCAGAAGCCCCCAGCGCGAGGCCTCCAGCAAGGCCGCGCGCACCGGCTCATAGAATCCGGCCAGCGTGGGCTGCGTCGCAAACGCGCTGTTGACCAGGCAAAGCGCCAGGAAGACGAAGGCGAAAACCGGGACCGGCACCTTGGCATCACTGGGATGGCCGCCTTCGCGCGCCATCCACCAGCCGACGAGCAGCACCGCGGGCAGCAGCAGGAAGACGCGGAACAGCTTGACGATGACGGCAGCATTGGCCGCATCGTCGGAAACAGACTGGCCGGCGCCGACGACCTGCGCGACGTCGTGAATCGAGGCCCCCAGCATGACGCCGGTTTGGGTCGGGCTCAGGCCGAGCCAGACGCAGATCAGCGGGTAGGCCAGCATCGCGATCGTCGCGAGCGCATTCATGGCGATGACCGTGAAGGCGACATCGGCGGCCTTGCCGCGATAATCCGGAAGCACGCTCGCCGTCGCCAGCGCCGCAGAGGCGCCGCAAACCGCGGTCGCAACCCCGGCAAGCGCGCCAAAACCGTGTTCGCGCCCGAGCAGGCGGGCCAGCCAGAAGCCGGAGATGACTGTCACGATCATCGAGAACACGACCAGCAAAGCGGTCGACAGGCCGAGCGCGATGATGTCGCCGAGCGCGATGCGCAGGCCGAGCAGCGCTATAGCCCAGCGCAGCATCTTCTTGACGCAGAAGACCATGCCAGCCTGGAACCGAACGGTATTCGCCAGCGGATGCAAGGCCATGCCGATCAGCAGGGCGATGACAACTGCAGGGATGCCGATCTTGCCGCCGAGCCAGGTCTTCAGGACCGGCTCAGCCAGGACCGACGCAATGGCAACAGCGGTCGAGAGCACGATCCCGTCGAGAAGGGGGCGCCAGGCGCTCAGCGGAGAGGATGAGGCGACGGACAAGAACTCTGCTCCGGCTTGCTCTGCCGGTCTTCGGCAGGTGGAGGGCGGGCGGCATAGCGCCCGCCCGCCGGTTTAGTGTCCGGTCAGGCCGAGCGATAGAGCTTGGTCATCGAAAACTCGCGATGCCCCAGTGCTTCGGCCGCGGTCATACGCCCATTGGCGGTGCGCACGATATTCTGGATGAGCGCATCGCCGGCCTGCGAAATCGTCAGGTCGCGGCGCAGGATGCCGGAGACGTCGACATCGATATGCTCCGGCATGGTGCGCATCGTCTTGGGATTGCCGGTGATCTTGATGACCGGGACGATCGGATTGCCGATGACGTTGCCCTGCCCCGTCGGGAATGTGTGCACGACATAGCCGCCGGCCGCCATCAGGGTCACGCATTCCGCCGCGGCCGAGGAGGTGTCCATGTAGTAGAGGCCGGGGCCCTTGGCCGGCGCTTCCGCCGGCTCGAGGATGTCGATGAACTTGCACTCCCGGCCGATCTTCTCGAGATTGCCGAGCGCCTTTTCCTCGATCGTGGTCAGGCCGCCGGCGATGTTGCCCTTGGTCGGCTGGCTGTCGGAGAGGTCGTCGGTCTTGTGGGCCTCGATCACGTCGTCCTGGTAGGCCTTCCACATCTTGTACCAGCGCTCGCCGACCTCCGGTGTCGCGGCGCGGGCCTTGCAGAGATGCTCCGCACCGGTGATCTCGGAGGTCTCGCCGAAGACGCCATAGACGCCGCGCGGAATCCATTTGTCGTACATGTTGCCGACGGTCGGGCAGGAGGAGAGCCCGGTCGTGGTGTCGGATTCACCGCATTTGGTCGAGACCCAGAGCTCCTCGATGCCGCATTTCTCGCGCTGCAGCTCGGTCGCCCACTGCACGAACTCCTTGGCGACATAGGACGCCTTGGCGATCGTGGCGATGTCGCCATGGCCCTCGATGCCGAAGCCGACGACCGGCTTGCCGGTCTTGGCGATGCCGTCAACGACCCGCTTGGTCCAGCCATCCTCGATGCCGATGACGATGACGGCGGCTACATTGGGGTTGGATCCCGTGCCGATCAGGGTGCGGAAATGGACCTCGAGATCCTCGCCGAACTGCAGGCGGCCATAGGCATGCGGAATCGCGAGCGTGCCCTTGATATTATTGGCGACCGCCTCGCAGGCGGCATTGGAGAGGTCGTCGAGCGGCAGCAGCAGGACGTGGTTGCGCACGCCGACGCGGCCATTCTCCCGGCGCCAGCCATGGAACGAATCGAGACTGCGGCCGGTCGGGCGCTTCACCATCGGCGCCTTGAACTCGGGCGCTTCGATCTTGCGGCCCTTGATGCGTCCGAGCTTGCCCTTCACGAGGTCGAAATTGGCGACGATCGACATGGCGTTTCCTTCGTTTTCTTGACGGGCTCGACCCTGGCGGGAGCCCCGGAACAGGTCAGGCGGCGAACGTGCCGATCACCAGCGCTTGGTCTTGGCGTTGTGCACGTGGAGATGCTCGCCCTTGCCGATATCGGCGACGGCCTTGCCGATGTCCTGGCCGTATTTCCAGATCGTGTCGCCCTTCTTGATGTCCTTGAGCGCGACCTTGTGGCCGATCGGGATGTCCATCTTCGCGGCCAGGCGAAAATCCGAATTGTCGTGGGTGACGACGCAGAGCATGTCCGTCCCGGCCTTCAGGCCCTCGACGACGACGACACCGACGGTGTCCTTCTGCTCATGCACCAGGAGATGGGGCTTGCTCATGTAACGCCTCCTTCAAGCTTGCGAAGGTTCGCTCTGGCCCGTGCGAAAATCGGGCTCGACCTGCGCTCGGTGAAGTCTTATATAAGACATATGAGTGTGCACAAGCTCGAAAATGCAGAGCGGCGCGGCGCGGTCGACACGGCTGAGCCGCTGGGCTTTCGGCCGCTCTATCGCCAGGTGAAGGCGATCCTCGTTCGCCGGCTCGTCGATGGCGTCTGGGCGCCGGGCGAAGGTCTGCCGAGCGAAGGGCAACTCGCTGCCGAGATCGGCGTCAGCCAGGGCACGGTGCGCAAGGCGCTGGACGAACTGGCTTCCGAAAATCTCGTCGTTCGCCGACAGGGGCGCGGCACCTTCGTGGCCGAGCACGACGAGCGCCGCATCCTGTTCCAGTTCTTCAAGCTGGTGCCCGACCATGGCGAGCGGCGCTTTCCCGACAGCGCCGTGCTGAGCATCGCGACCGGACTGGCTGACGCAGCCGAGCAAGCTGCGCTGGATCTCGACGACAAGGCGCCGGTCATTCGCATCCGCCGGATGCGCTCGCTCGATGCGGCGCCGCTGATCGTCGAGACGCTGACCCTGCCGCAACATCTGTTCCCGGGGCTGGAGCATGGACCGGTGCCCAACAATCTCTACAGCCTGTTCGCGGCGCGCTACGGCGTGACGATCGCGCATGCGCGGGAGAAGCTGAAGGCCGTCGCCCTGTCCCCGGTGGATGCAGCTGCGCTCGGTGTCGAAGCCGGCCGGCCCGCCTTGCAGATCGACCGCGTGGCTCTGGCGCTTGACGGCATGCCCGTCGAACGACGCCTCAGCCTCTGTCTGACCGAGGAGGCTCATTACCTTTCCGACCTGCGCTGAGGCGCGGGCGGCATACCCGTTCCATACCAAGCCGCCGGAGAGCGGTTCGTCACGACCGGAGGAAATGAATGATTGCCAAGACGACGAGACGCCTCGCACTCGCGGGGTTGCTGGCGCTAGGACTTGCCTCGCCCGCGGCGGCGCAGGGATTTCCAACCAAGCCACTGACATTGATCGTGCCCTTTGCGGCGGGCGGACCGAGCGACGTGATCGCGCGGTTGCTTGCCGACCATATGGGTCGCACGCTCGGCCAGCAGGTGGTGGTCGAGAACATCGCCGGTGCCGGCGGCACGGCCGGCGCCAAGCGCCTCGCCGCATCCGACGCCGACGGCCACACTCTGCTGATCCACCATCTCGCGCTCGCGGCCGCGCCTTCGCTCTACAACAATCTCGGATACGACACGCAGACCGCTTTCGCGCCCGTCGGGCTGGTGAATACCGGGCCCATGGTCGTGGCCGGCAAGCTCGCATTGCCGCCGGTGGACGCCAAGGCGTTCTTCCCCTTCGCCAAGCTGCAGGCCGACAAGCTGACCATCGCCCATGCCGGGATCGGCTCGAACGCCCATCTCTGCGCGGTCCTGCTCTCGCAGGCGCTCGGCGCGAAGTTCACACAGGTTGCCTATCGCGGCACAGGTCCTGCGATGAACGATCTCGTCGCCGGGCAGGTCGACGTGCTCTGCGACCAGTCGACCACCGCGGTGCCGCAGGTCCAGGGCGACAAGGTCCGTGCCTATGCGGTGACCTCGACCGAGCGCCTCGGCGTGCTGCCGAACACGCCGACCGCGCGCGAGGCCGGCACCGATCTGGAGATGACGATCTGGCACGGGCTCTACGCGCCGAAGGCAACTCCGGCAGCGGCGCTCGACAAGCTGAACGGCGCGCTGAAGGCCGCTCTCAAGGACCCCGTCGTCCTGGAGCGCTTCAAATCGGTCGGCACCAGCGCCTTTCCGGAAGCTGAATGGAGCCGCGACGCCCATGCCAAGCGCTTTGGCAGCGAGATCAGCAAATGGGCGACCTCACTCAAGRCCGCCGGCGTGACCCCGCAGAACGTGAACTAGACGCCATCCCCCACGCGCCGCTCGCCAGTACGGGCGGCGCGTGCTACCCGGCCCTGATGTCAGCCAATCTGGTTCCTCTCGAAACCTTCCTGAATCTGCCCGATCACGCGCGGCTGCTCGGCCTCGACCTCGGCACCAAGACGATCGGCCTCGCGCTGTCCGATGTGGAGCGCCAGATCGCAACGCCGCTGGAGACGATCAAGCGGGTCAAATTCGGGCTCGACGCAGCAGCCCTGCTGAAGATCGCCGCGAAATTCGACGTCGCAGGGCTGGTCATCGGCCTGCCGCTCAACATGGATGGCACGGAAGGGCCGCGCGTCCAGTCGACACGGGCCTTCGTCCGCAACCTCGCCCCCCTCACCGCCTTGCCGATCGCATTCTGGGATGAGCGCATGTCGACGCTGGCCGTGACGCGCACCTTGCTCTCGGCGGACGCCTCGAGAGCCAAGCGCGCCGAGGTGGTCGACAAGATGGCTGCGGCCTACATCCTGCAGGGTGCGCTCGATCGCCTGATGCGCATGGAGCCCCCGGACACCGACGAGGCCTGACATGCGAACGCCGCCACGGTTTCCCGCGACGGCGCCTCTATCCTGACATTGCCGGGCGGCGGGTTACGGAATGACGTAGCCGCGCTTGATCGCCTTCTTTTGCGCCTCTCGGTGGTTCTTGATCGCGCGCTTCTGATCCTCGAGGCTCATGCCTGCCATCGGATTGTTGTTGCGCGGCCCGCGATCATAGCCGCCGCCATCATAGGAGCCGCGCCGGTCGTCGTAGCGTGGGCCGCGCCGGTCGTCATAGCGTGGGCCGCGATCGTAGCCGCGGTCATACCCGCGATCAGGGCCGCGCCCGTAACGCGGGCCGGGCTCGTAATAAGGATCGCGGTTACTGCCGCCATAGTACTGCGCCGAGGCGGGAGCCGCCCACAGCACTGCCGACGCCGCAAGTCCAAGGCCGACCAGCAGGGCCTTGCTGTAAACGCTCATTCTCGTCCTCCATGACCGCGCACAAAGCCGGTCCGCCTCAAAACTCAAATCCCGGGCCGACGATCAGTTGCCGCCGCGCGCCGGATCGGTGGTTCCGTTACGGGAACCACCATAGGGGCCACGCTCTGAATAATAGTTACCGGGGCCGTAGTACCCGCCATGGTAGCGCGGGCGCTGATAGACAACCACGGGCTCCTCATAGACATAGGCGGGCTGGTAGCCGTAACTCGGCTGATAGTAGCTCGGCTGGTAGCCGTATCCCCCGTAGGCGTAGCCATCATCGTAGTAGTAGGTCCCGGAATAGGCCGGCCGGTTGGCTGCGATGGCAGCCGCGCCGAGAAGACCAACACCAACGGCGCCTGCGATGGCAACGTTACGGTTGCAACAGCCCCAGCCCCGTCCACGATAGTAGCTGTATCCGGCGCCGGCCTTGTCGAGGCGGCTTGCGTCAACGCCGGCGCGGGGCTCGCTGGCCGCCGCCGGCAGGACGAATCCAGCGGCCGAGACCGAGACGGTGGCCAAAGCCACGATGGCGGATTTCCTGAGAGAAGACACGGGTCATATCTCCTGCGATTCACGCGCCTGAACCTGGATCGCATGATCAGGCATCATGCTTGAATGCGGCCTGAACCAATCACGGCGGGATTGCGGCGGATGCAACTCGGACTGCGCGGGACGCGCGCTTGTTCGGGGCCGGCTGTCGTGAGAGGGGTTACGAAACGCCTCCGATGACAGTTTCCCCTCCATCAACGTCAGCTTTGGCAGATTGTTCCGGCGCTCGGATTCGCGCTGCCGGCGCCAAAGGCCGTCGCAGCCAGGTCCCGATATGAATCCGATCATCAACAGCCTGGTGGCGATCTTCCTGGTGCTCGCGACCGGCTGGGCCCTGAAGGCTCGCGGTTTCGTCTCCCCCAGCCACTGGGCCGGGGTCGAACGGCTGACCTATCAGGTGCTGTTCCCGGCAGTCGTCATTCACACCCTGGCCGTCGCGGATCTGAGCCAGTTGCCGGTGCTGGCGATGGGGCTGACCCTGGTCACCGCGATTCTCGGCGTATCGACCGTCCTCCTGATCGTTCGCCCCCTGCTTTCGCGTGTCGGAATCAACGGCCCGGCCTTCACCTCGGTCCTGCAGGGCTCGGTGCGCTGGAACACCTTCGTCGCGCTGGCCCTGGCGGCCGGGCTGCACGGCCGTGAGGGGGCAACGTTGATGGCGATCGCGGTGGCCTCGATGATCCCGCTGCTGAACGTGCTCTGCGTCCTCGTCTTGGCGCGCTTTGCCGTCGGGCGCCCGATGAGCGCGGCAGAGACGGCGCGCTCGATCGCAGTGAATCCCTTCATCTGGTCGTCTGCCGTCGGACTTCTGCTCAACCAGATGCAATGGATGCTGCCCGCGGCCCTCACGACCTATGTCGATATCCTCGGCCGGGCGGCGCTGGGTGTCGGGCTGCTCGTGGTCGGCGCCGGGCTCGAGATCCATCGCTTGAAGCAACCGCGACTAGCCCATGGCCTTGCCATCGGGCTCAAGCTCGTCGTGATGCCGCTCGTCGCCTGGATATTGGCGCGGCAGTTCGGCGTCACCGGCACCGCACTGACGATCACGGTGGTCGCGGCTGCGGTGCCGACGGCTACCGCGGCCTATTTCCTCGCGCGCGACATGGGTGGCGACGCCCCGTTGATGGCCGAGATCACCACGATGCAGACCCTTCTGGCGCTCGTGACATTGCCGGTGGCGGTCCTGCTTCTGGGATGATTCCAGACGCGCGTCAGACCCGCCTGCCGATGCACGCAGAAATTGAATTCGTTATTCCGTTAGGTCATTCTACGCATTGAGATCGCGTCGCTGCACGACCGCAGCGCCGCATCGTTCAAGGGCAAGCTGCCATGACTGCGCGAGGGCCGAGGCCAGGCCGCAAGACCAGAAATCCTCCCCATACGCCATTCGAGGCCGCTTCGTTCTCGACCACTCCCGTGAGCCTGGAGAGCTCCGCCACCCAGCAACTCGGAGTTGCCGAGTACATCGAGAGCATTTGTGTGGAATTGCGCATGATGGCCCGGGCGGCCAAGCTCGAAACGCTGGTCTACTTCCTCGACATGGCCCGGATCGAGGCCACGATCCAGATCGAGAGCCACGGAACGCTCGGCAAGCCATCCGACTGAAGACGTTCTCCGACGGAAGGAAGCCCTCCGACTGACKGCCGATTCCGCGAGGTTTGATGGCCGGGCGGGCCGTCCCGACGCGCTCAGGGCATGACGCGCGAAAGCGCGCCGCCGGGATGGCGCAGAATCGTGCCGTCGAGTTCCAGCTCGATCAGCAGCCGGCCGACATCGCGGGCGGAGCGGCCGCTGGCCCGGATCAGGTCGTCCAGGGAAACGGGAGCTGCTCCAAGCAGGGCCAGGACGCGCGCGCGGATCTCATCGCCTCCCCCTTCTCCTTCCGCTTCGCCTACCGCTTCCGACGGTGGTTCGAGATCGGAGCCGGCGATGGCAGGGGGCAGAACCGTCCTCGGCGCCGGGGAGATTTCCGGCAGATCGAGTTCGTCCCAGAGGTATTCTGATTCCGGATCATAGCCCGCGCGTGGTTGTGCGAGGCCTGTCGGCAGGGCGCCGCCATGGCCCAGCAACGGTGCGAGCGCCTCGATGACATGCGCGGCCTCTGCGCATAGCGTCGCGCCTTCACGGATCAGGTGATTGCCGCCCTCGGCGCGCGGATCGAGCGGCGAGCCCGGTACGGCAAAGACCTGGCGCCCCTGTTCATTGGCGAAGCGGGCGGTGATCAACGACCCAGACTTGCGTGCCGCCTCGACGACGACAGTGCCGAGCGCAAGCCCGGAAACTAGGCGGTTGCGCTGCGGAAAGTCGCGTCCGCGCGGGGCCCACCCCATCGGCATTTCGCTGATCGCCGCTCCCGACATGATCAGTCGCTCGAACAATTGAGCGTTCTGGGGCGGATAGATTTCGTCGAGCCCACCTGCCAGTACGGCGACCGTGCCGGTGCCCAGGCTCGCGCCATGGGCAGCGGTATCGATGCCGCGCGCCAACCCCGACACCACGACGAAACCGGCCTCGCCGAGATCCTGCGCCAGCCTGGCGGTGAATTTGAGGCCGGCCGCCGAGGCGTTACGCGAGCCGACCAACGCGACGCAGGGGCGCAGCAGGACCTCGCCGCGACCAAGCACGAGCAAGAGCGGCGGCGCGGAATCGATCGCCTGCAGCGGCCGCGGATAGTCGGGCTCTCCGAGGGCGATCAGTCGGCCGCCACACCGGCGCAGCGCTTCGATCTCGCGTTCGGCCTCGGCAACGGAGCAAATCCGGATGCTGCGGCCCGAGGTCCGTGCCAGTTCTGGCAGCGCATCGAGCGCAGCCGCGGCACCGCCAAACCGATTCATCAGAGCGCGGAAGGTGCGTGGGCCGATGCTTTCGCTGCGGATGAGCCGGAGCCAGTCGAGACGCTGGCGATCGGTGAGTGCGATGCCAGCCATCCCTGATCAGCCCTTCTGGCCGATCTTGCCCTCGCTGCGGTCCAGCAGCCTGGCAATGTTCTCGCGATGCATGAACCAGAGCAGCACAGTCAGAACGGCCATCAGCACGGCCATGCGCGGCTCGTTCGCCCAGAACCAGAGCAGCAGCGGCGTCAGCAGGCTGGCGAGCAGCGCAGCAAGCGATGAATAGCGGCTGAGATAGGCGACGCTAAGCCAGATTGCCGCGAAGGTCACCGCGATCGGCCATTTCAACCCGATCAGAATGCCGAGATAGGTGGCGACGCCCTTGCCGCCCTTGAAGCGCAGCCAGACCGGGAAGAGATGCCCGAGGAAGGCACCGAGCCCGGCGAGGAGCGCAGCATCCCGGCCGCCGATCAGATAGAGCCCGACGAGCACGGCCGCCGTGCCCTTGAGCATGTCGCCCACCAGGGTCAGCGCCGCCAGCTTCTTGTTGCCGGTGCGCAGGACATTGGTGGCGCCGATATTGCCCGAGCCGATGCTGCGAAGATCAGGTCCGCCGCTGAGGCGCGTCAAAACGACACCGAAAGGGATCGAGCCCAGCAGATAACCGATGGCCACGGCAGCCAGTGCCGAAGACCCGGGCAGGCCCAAACTCATCATCTCAGGCATTCCGCCCCCGCTTCCCCAGGCCATCGCCGCAAGAGCTTAGACTGCGTCCGCCTCGTAGACCACTCGTCCGGCAACGAAGGTTGTGCGTACCAACCCATCGAGCCGCGCCTCGTCGAAGGGCGAATTCTTGGCCCGCGATTTCAGCTTGCGCTTGTCGACGACATAGGGCGCGTCGGGATCGAGCAGGATCAGATCGGCCGGAGCTCCGACCGAGAGGCGCCCGCACGACAATCCAAGCAGAGCGGCCGGGCGCGTCGAAAGCGCCGCCAGCAGTGTCGGCAGATCGGTCTGCCCTGCATGGACCATGCGCAGCGCTGCCGACAGCATCGTCTCGATGCCGAGCGCGCCATTGGCGGCCTCGGCGAAGGGCTGGCGCTTGGTCTCGACATCCTGCGGGTCATGGTCGGAGACGACGACATCGATCACGCCCTCGGCCAGCGCGGCCACCATGGCGAGCCGCTCGTCCTCATGGCGCAGTGGCGGCGAGACCTTGCAGAAGGTGCGGTAGTCGCCGACGTCGTTCTCGTTCAGCGTCAGATTGTTGATCGAGACGCCGCAGGTGATCCGCACGCCATCGGCCTTGGCCCGGCGCACGAGTTCGACGGATTCGGCGCAGGAGATCATCGCGGCGTGGTAGCGCGCGCCGGTCGCCCGCGCCAGGCGGATATCCCGCTCCAGCATGACGGTCTCGGCTTCGATCGGAATGCCCGGCAGGCCCTTGCGGCTGGCGAACTCACCCTCGTTCATCACGCCGGCGCCGCGCAGGTCCGGATCCTCGAGATGGTTCATCAGCAGCGCATCGAAATCGCGGCCGTAGATCATGGCGCGGCGCATGACCTGCGGATTGCGCACGGCCCGGGAGCCATCGGTGAAGGCGACTGCGCCTGCTTCGAGCAGCAGGCCGAACTCGGTGATCTCCCGGCCCTCGATCCCCTTGGTCAGGGCAGCAGCCGGCAGCACGTTGACGACCGCCTTGTCGCGGGCACGGCGCTTGATGAAATCGATAATGGCGGGATCGTCGATCGGCGGATCGGTATCCGGCCTGCAGACGACCGTGGTGACCCCGCCGGCCGCGGCGGCCTGCGAGCCCGTGCCGAGCGTTTCGCGGAACTCCGCTCCCGGTTCACCGAGAAAGGCGCGCAGATCGACCAGCCCTGGCGCGAGGATTAGGCCGCCCGCATCGACCCGCTGCACGCCCTCGCCCGTCGCCGGAGCGGCGCCCCAGGCGATCTCCGCAATCGCACCATCGCGCAGCAGAAGCGCACCCGGCCCCTGCCGGCCCGATGCAGGATCGACCAGTTGGGCGTTGACGATCGCAAGCTCGCGCATTTCGGACATGATCTCGCTCGGTCTCGCCTTCAGTGTTGTGTTCCAACCGGCCGGGGAATGGCTCGGCCGCGCTCAGCCATTGGGCAGATGCTGGGCCAGCGCATCCAGAACCGCCATGCGGACGGCGACCCCCATCTCGACCTGCTCGCGAATCAAGGACTGAGCGCCGTCAGCGACTTCCGAGGAAATCTCGACGCCGCGATTCATCGGGCCGGGATGCATTACGAGCGCGTCCGGGCTGGCCAGCGCGAGCTTGTCGCGGTCAAGGCCGAAATAGCGGAAATACTCCTTCGGCGACGGCACGAAGGCGCCGTGCATGCGCTCGAGCTGGAGACGCAGCATCATCACGATATCAGCCCCTTCCAGTCCCTTCTTCATGTCGGTGAAGACGGAGACGCCCATACGCTCGATGCCAACCGGAAGCAGGGTCGAGGGGGCGATCAGGCGGACCTTTGCGCCAAGCGCATTGAGCAGGATGATGTTGGAGCGGGCGACCCGCGAATGCACGATGTCGCCGCAGATCGCGACGGTCAGCCCGGCGATCCGGCCCTTGTTGCGGCGGATCGTCAGCGCATCGAGCAGGGCCTGGGTCGGGTGTTCATGCGCACCGTCGCCGGCATTGACGACAGAGCAGTCGACCTTGCGGGCGAGCAGGTTGACCGCACCGGCGGCGTGATGGCGCACCACCAGAATATCGGGGCGCATCGCGTTCAGGGTGGCGGCCGTGTCGATCAGCGTCTCGCCCTTCTTCACCGAAGAGGATGCTACCGACATGTTCATCACGTCGGCGCCGAGGCGCTTGCCGGCAAGCTCGAAGGAGGCCTGCGTGCGCGTCGATGGCTCGAAGAAGAGATTGATCTGGGTGCGGCCGCGCAGGGTCGCCGTCTTCTTCTCGACCTGTCGCGAAAGCGCGACATAGTCCTCGGCGCGATCGAGGAGAGCCTCGATATCCAGATGCGACAGGCCCTCGATGCCGAGGAGGTGGCGGTGCGGATAGGTCGGGGCTGGCGATGTCATTTGAAGGTGGTTGTTTAGGCACAGACTCAAGACGGCGCAAGCGGCGAGATGGCCATTGTCCAGCGCTTCGTCCAAGGGCGGGCCGGAGCGACCGCGCGGGGAACGGCCGGAAAGCGACAGTTGATCGCCGCGCCACTGTTGCATTCGCGCAGCAATCCCTATTTGACAGCGCTGTCGTGCTGAACCACTTTCGCGCGCAATTCCGAACCTGACCCCGGGCGCCCAGCGCCAAGCCAGGCCGGACCGGCACGATGCGTGCTGGCCCTGCCCCTTTGTCATGAGACTTTAGCTGCCATGAAGCTCCTCGTCGTCGAGTCGCCGGCCAAGGCCAAGACGATCAACAAGTACCTGGGCTCCGATTACGAGGTCATCGCCTCGTTCGGGCATATTCGCGACTTGCCCGCGAAGGACGGCTCGGTTGATCCCGAAGACGACTTCAAGATGCTCTGGGAAATCGAGGGGCGCGGCGCCAAGCAGGTCGCGGAGATCGCCAAGGCGGCCAAGGGTGCCGAGAAGATCATTCTCGCAACCGACCCGGATCGCGAGGGCGAGGCGATTTCCTGGCACGTGCTGGAAGCGCTGAACCAGAAGCGCGCCATCAAGGGCATTCCGGTCGAGCGCGTCACCTTCAACGCCGTGACCAAGGATGCGGTGCAGAAGGCCCTCGCCAACCCGCGCCAGATCGATCAGGCCTTGGTCGACGCCTATCTGGCGCGCCGCGCGCTGGACTATCTTGTCGGCTTCACCCTGTCTCCGGTGCTCTGGCGCAAGCTGCCCGGTGCCCGCTCGGCCGGGCGCGTCCAGTCGGTGGCCCTGCGCCTCGTCTGCGAGCGCGAACGCGAAATCGAAGCCTTCAGGGCCCGGGAATACTGGTCGCTGGTTGCGACGCTCGCGACAGATACCGGCGCGACCTTCGAGGCTCGCCTGGTCGGAGCCGACGGCAAGAAGATCACCCGGCTCGACATCGGCACCGGGGCGGAGGCCGAAGCATTCAAGGCGGCGCTGGAGACAGCTCTCTTCAACGTGGCGCAGGTCGAGGCCAAGCCGGTCAAGCGCCACCCCTACCCGCCCTTCCAGACTTCGACGCTGCAGCAGGAAGCCTCGCGCAAGCTTGGCATGGCACCCGCCCGCACCATGCAGGTTGCGCAGCGGCTCTATGAAGGCGTCGACATCGGCGGCGAGACCGTCGGTCTCATCACCTATATGCGAACCGATGGCGTCGACATGGACGGCAGTGCCATCACGGCTGCCCGCAGCGTCATCGGCAAGGAGTTCGGTGCGGCCTATGTGCCGAGCGCGCCCCGCAAATACACGGTCAAGGCCAAGAACGCGCAGGAAGCCCACGAGGCCATCCGCCCGACCGATCTCGGCCGGCTGCCAGCGATGGTCGTGCGCCATCTCGAGCCCGAACAGGCCAAACTCTACGAGTTGATCTGGAAGCGCACCATCGCGAGCCAGATGGAATCGGCCTCGCTGGAGCGCACGACGGTGGACGTCGCCGCCAAGGTCGGTTCGCGTCATCTGGAGCTGCGTGCCACCGGTCAGGTCGTGCTCTTCGACGGCTTCCTGACGCTCTATCAGGAGAGCCGCGACGACGAAGAGGATGAGGACAGCAAGAAGCTGCCGCCGATGAAGGCGGGTGACGGGCTGGAAAAGCGCGCCATCGCCGCCGATCAGCACTTCACCGAGCCGCCGCCGCGCTTCTCCGAGGCGAGCCTGGTCAAGCGCATGGAAGAGCTCGGCATCGGCCGGCCCTCGACCTATGCCGCGACGCTGGCCACGCTGCGCGACCGCGAATATGTCCGCATCGAGAAGAAGCGGCTGGTGCCCGAGGACAAGGGCATGCTGGTCACCGCTTTCCTCGAGAGCTTCTTCGGACGCTATGTCGAGTTCGACTTCACGGCGAGCCTGGAAGAGAAGCTCGACCGTGTCTCAAATGCCGAGATCGACTGGAAGGCGCTGCTGCGCGAGTTCTGGGAAGAGTTTACCCAGGCCATCGCCGGCACCAAGGACCTGCGCGTCACCGAGGTGCTGGAAGCGCTGAACGGTGTGCTGGGAGAACATATCTTCCCAGCGCGCGGCGATGGCGGCGATCCGCGCACCTGCCCGACCTGCGGCACCGGTCAGCTCTCGCTGAAGCTTGGCAAGTTCGGCGCTTTCGTCGGCTGCTCGAACTACCCGGAATGCCGCTACACCCGGCCGCTGACCGTTCCGGCCAATGACGGCGAGGCCACGGCCGAGGGTGGCCAGGGCGCGCCCGGCGTGCGGGTCCTTGGCAAGGATCCGGTCACGGATCAGGATGTGACGCTGCGTGACGGTCGTTTCGGCCCCTATGTCCAGCTCGGCGAGGGCGAGAAACCGAAGCGCCAGAGCTTGCCCAAGGGCATGAGCGCGGCTGCCGTCGATCTCGACAAGGCGCTGGCATTGCTTGCGCTGCCCAAGGAGGTCGCGAAGCATCCGGAGAGCGGCGAGCCGATCCTGGTCGGCATCGGTCGCTACGGCCCCTACGTCCAGCACGGCAAGACCTACGCCAATATCGACAAGGACGACGATGTCCTCGCGCTCGGCGGCAACCGCGCCATCGACCTTATCGTCGCCAAGGAGAGCGGCGCGGGCGGAGGACGGTTCGGTCGTGGAGCGGCGGTGCCAGGACGGGAGGTCGGCGAGCATCCTGCTGGCGGCAAGCTCGTCGTGCGCGCCGGCAAATACGGCCCCTATGTCAACTGGGGCAAGGTCAACGCGACCCTGCCCAAGGCGATGACGCAGGAGAGCCTGACGCTCGAACAGGCGGTCGAACTCGTCAACGCCAAGGCCGAAGCCGGAGGCGCGAAGGGCGGAGCGAAGGCAGCCGCCAAGACGAAGCGTCCAAGCGCGGCGAAGGCGCCAGCCAAAGCGCCGGCAAAGAAGGCTGCCGGCAAGACGGCCGCCAAGGCTGCGCCGAAGTCGAAGGCCAAGACCAAGGCCGACGCCGAGGGCTGACCCTCGGCGTGCTCTCGCTTCAGGGAAGAGGCTGGCCAAGCTTATCGCGGCGAGGCTTCAGCCCGGCTCAATCTTCGCGCCCTATGGACATGCTCCCATAGGGCCAGCGCTGTTCTTGATGCCGATAGGCTTCCCCCTGCTCCAGGAAAAGCGGCCAGCCTGGGTCGGCGCAATGCAGCGACCGATTGGATTCGTTGCGCAGTGGAGGAAAAGCGGCCTCGGACGCGGGCCGCGAAGTCCGGCCTACATGCTGGCTACGACGACCAGGCGTTTGACCTCACCCCTGAGATAGGCCTGCAGGAACTTGTCGTAGTCCCTGAACGAAACGCATCCGTTCGAATCCCCTCGCGGTCCGAGGAGGTAGGTATGCGCCAACAGGCCGGCGCGTCCGTGGATGGCGCCGCTGCCGCCGACCGGGTGGAGCCGTATGGCCCGCACACCGTGGAAAAGAGCCTCGCGCTCCTTCAGATCGTAGACATGCGGCGGCGTGACACCCTGCATCCTCACATGCGCGAAGCGTGGGTCGTCCATCTTGTCGCCGAGCCCAGAATGCGCCTCGAGCCGGTCGCCATTTGGCATGTACACCATGCGCGCCGAGATATCGTAGATGGCCGTCGCCTGGGCCGAGACGCCCGCCGAAGCCGGCAAGGTCGGGCTGAGCTTTCTGCCGCGGCTCCTGTCGACGACGTCGTCCTCCGGCGCTGCATAGGCGAGAGCCGGCCCCGACGAGCGCTGCACCCCAAAGATCTTCTCGAAGAACGAGCGGTTATCTGCTGCCGTCGGCGCGGGCGGGACGGCGGCGGTCCGTGTCCGCCGGGTGGTCTGGCGCTCGACTACGCGCGGAGCCTCCGGATCGGCGGGAAGGCGAAGCTCGGACGGGCGCGGCACCGGAAGCGGCGTAATCTGAGCGAGCTTGGGCGCGTCCTGCGGCTGCGGCACCGGCGCAACGATCTCCGGTTCGACGGCCGGAGCCGGCAGCTCGACGGGGTCGGCAGGGGGCGCCGCGGCGGATTGGAAGCCGGCGGCCAGGGGAGAGCTTTCGCCAAGGGTGAGAGGAGCCGGCCCCAGCGAATAGTYGGGATCAAGGAGCGGATCGTAGCGTCGGCTGGAAGCGACCAAGATCGGTTCCAGCATGGGGGCAAGCTCACGCACGGCAGAGACGATCGGCTGACCGTCCTTCTGTGCCCAGAAGCCGGCTGCCGCGCTCAGACCCAGGGTCGCGACGACGAAGGCAATTCGGGAGAAACGGATCCTGTGTCGGCGATTGCGCGCACGAGGGGCGAGGCCAGCAGTCGGACCGGACGAAAAACTCATGCGTCGTACTCTCGGGATACTCTGGTACTCTTCCCGCCTCCGACGCGCGCCAACACCCACCCCGCTCACGCAGACTCATCACGATGAGCCGCAAGCGGGTCGGCTTGCTGTCCCGATCTTCAGTGCTGGGAAACCCTAACTGTGTTCGATCTTGATTAAGCGCGCGCTTGGTTAATCATGAATGAAGCTGAATCATGTTTTTCAAAGTGCGACCCTTTGGCGCGTCCGACGCTCAGCCCCCTCGGCAAGCACTGCGGCAGGCCCCGTATCTAACGACGGTGAGGGAAGCTGTGGCGTTGCGTGGCTCGCTCCGTCCGGCTTGAGTTTCACGAGGCGTTAACCCTGCCCCGATACGCATTCAGCACCACCGTCCCTTCCAAAATAGTAGCCGTAACTGTCGATGCGTAAGTTGAAACTCTATCCGCAACGTATCGACGGAAACGACGATCATTGCCCGACATCCATGCCCGGCAGCTCTGACGAGAGGGCCGCGAGGCAGGTCCCTCACGGTCTGCGCGCTCAGCTGCCCGTTTCCGCGGTCATCACTCCCGTGCACCGAGCGCCGGACCTTGACGCGGCGCCCAGTCGTGTGCGCTACACAAGGACGCCGGACCATCTCCTGCGGAAGGTGTGGGGTGGGCTGGAGGCTACGACGACACCCATGGTGGACGTCGACGCGGTCGTTGAGGCCAAGGTCGAGATCGATCCATGCGATGCGATCCCGCCTGCGGACGAAGACCATGTGAGTTTCGAAGAAGCCACGCCGGAAGTAGCCGCACGGGAAGTCATGGAGATCGTTCCCGCTGAGAGCGAGGCGGATGGCGCACTCGAGCTCTACGCGAATATCTCGGACCATGCGTTCTGGGATCTTGGGTCGATCTCTGCCGAAGGCATGTCCAGCCCCGCGCCTGAGGCGCCGTGGGAGGAGCCAGCGACGCCTCTGCACCGGGACTATGCCGAAGACGCTCCATCCTCAGTCGAGAGCGGGGACGCTGATGCGGTCCTTGCTCTTCCGGTTAGCGACCTAGCACTGAACGTCATTCCCAGTTCCGCTCCGGCCTTGAGCTGGTCGCAAACCTATACGGTCAACCTCCAACTCGGAGGCGCTGCATGGTCCAAGAGCGACATCGCGCCCGGTGTGCAGGCGTCCGGCGAAAGCCGCTCGCATGCCGAGCCCCGCGTGGCGCAAGCCGTTCTGCCTGCAGCCAAGCTGGAAAGCGAGCCTGAGCCAACCCGGAATGGCGAGGCCGACGAACCTGCCGGTGTCGATCGTCAGGCAAGACGACGCAAGGCGCTGCCTGCGCCCGCACCCCTCATGCAGACGGGCGTCTTCGAGCTGCCGCCGCTGAGCTATCTTGCCGAGCCGAAGACGCAGCCCGAGGCGGCGGTCTCGACCGAGACCCTGCAGCAGAATGCGGGATTGCTCGAAGGGGTGCTCGAGGATTTCAACATACGCGGCGAGATCGTCCAGGCCTGTCCCGGCCCGGTCGTGACGCTGTACGAGCTTGAGCCGGCGCCGGGCATCAAGTCGTCGCGGGTGATCTCGCTGGCCGACGACATCGCCCGCTCGATGAGCGCGATCTCGGCGCGTGTCGCCGTCGTCCAGGGCAAGAACGCGATCGGCATCGAACTGCCCAATGCCAAGCGCGAGACCGTCTTCCTGCGCGAGCTGCTCGCCAGCCAGGATTTCGAATCGACCAAGCACAAGCTGGCGCTTTGCCTCGGCAAGACCATCGGCGGCGAGCCGGTGATCGCCGATCTTGCCCGCATGCCGCATCTGCTCGTCGCCGGCACCACCGGCTCGGGCAAGTCGGTCGCGATCAACACCATGATCCTGTCGATCCTCTACCGGCTGACCCCCGCAC